>JAKEEW010000837.1 GCA_022616375.1 Sporichthyaceae bacterium | reverse complement strand
GCCTTCGTCTTCGGCGTGATCCTGCTCGTTGCGGTCCGGGTGATCCGCCGTCCGCTCGTGATCCCGGTGGTGCTGGCGATCGGCCTGGTGGCGTTCGTGGCCGGCATGCTGCTCACGGGCTCGACGCTCGAGGCCGCGAAGGCGGGACGCTGGCTCCTCGGGCCGTTCGAGTCGGCCAGGCTCTGGGAGCCGTGGACCCTTCGGGCGCTCACCGGCGCCGACTGGTCGGCGGTGCTCGGCCAGTGGGCCGGGATCGCGACCGCGGTGTTCGTCGCGGTGCTCGCGATGTTGTTCAACGTCTCGGGCACCGAGGTCGTGCTCGGCCGTGACCTGGACTCGAACCGGGAGCTTCGAGACGCCGGCGTGCTGAACGTGATCTCCGGGGCGGTCGGCGGCATCCCCGGCTACCACGCCCTCAGCCTGAGCGCGCTCGCCGCACGGATGCAGGTGAACGCGCGGACCGCCGGCCTGGTGGCCACCCTGGTCCCGCTCGCTGCGGTCGTGTTCGGCGCGGCCGTCGTCGAGCTGATCCCGAGGGTGATCGTCGGGGGCGTGCTCGTGTTCTTGGGCCTGGCGTTCCTGGTCGAGTGGGTCTGGGACAAGCGCAAGACGCTTCCCCGGCTCGAGTACGCGATCGTCCTGCTGATCTTGGCCACGATCATCGGCCGGGGGTTCCTACCGGGGATCGTGGTCGGCCTGGTGCTCACGGTCGTGCTGTTCGCGATCAGCTACGGCCGGATCGAGCTCGTGCGCGAGGTGGCGTTCGGGGACACCTACCACAGCAACGTGGACCGGCCGGCCGCCGAGCGGGCGGCGCTGGTGCAGCTGGCGGGTCGGGTGCAGATCCTGCGGCTGCACGGGTTCGTGTTCTTCGGGACCTCCAGCGGCCTGCTCGAGCGGATCCGGCGCCGCGTGGAGGAGGGTGCCCCGCGGTTCCTGGTGGTCGATCTCCGCCGGGTCTCGGGCGTGGACTCCTCGGCGGTCGTGTCCTTCGTCAAGGTGGTGGGCCTGGCGCAGGCGAGCGGGTTCGAGCTCGTGTTCACCGGCGCGTCGGGGCCGGTCCGCGCCCAGCTCGAGCGCGGAGGGGTCGTGGACACCGAGGGGGTCGTCGCCTTCG
>JAKEEW010000836.1 GCA_022616375.1 Sporichthyaceae bacterium | reverse complement strand
GGCTGGAGTCGATCACCGACGAAGGGGGGCGGACGACGCAGCTGGCGTACGCCGACCGGCACCTGACGTCGATTACCCAGCCGGGACTGGGGACCACGCAGTTCGGCTACGACTACAACAACCTGACCGCCATCACCACGCCCGGCGGCCAGCAGTGGGGCTACCAGTACGATGACGAGCGGCGGGTCACGGCGATCCTGCATCCCAACGGGGGCCGGACGACGTTCCAGTACCGCAGCGCGACGCAGAACGTGATCCTCGAGCCGTGCGGGCAGCGGACGACCCTCACGCACTCCGCCGGCCTGATCAGCCAGATCGAGCAGCTGGGGGCTCCCGCCCCCTGGAACTACTCCTACAACGCCGGCCGGCTGGCCGGGATGACCAACCCGACCGGGGACAGCATCCTGATCGCCTACGAGTCGGCCGGCAACGGCGCGCTGCGCGAGAAGGGGAGAGTCGCCGACAGCGGCCGCCGGTTCACGTACACCTACGATGCCGGCGGGCTGCTGCAGTCGATCCAGGACTTCTGCGGGCAGCGGACGACGCTGGCCTGGGACGCCTCGGGGAACCGCACCGACGCGCTCAGCCCGGGACTGGGGCTGGTGACCTACGCCTACGACGCCGACGGCCTGGCGACCAACATCCGCAACGAGCTGGGGCGCCCCGAGCGGAACGTCATCGACGGCAAGGGGAACCGCACCGGCTGGATCGTCCCCTCCGGCCGGCGGACCAGCTTCACGTACAACACGTACAACCAGGTGGCGGCGGTCAAGACCCCGCTGGTGCTGGTCACCACCTACACCCGCGACCAGGCCAACCGGGTCACCGCGGTCAAGAACCCCGCCAACGAACAGATCAGCTACGCCTACAACGCCGGCGGCCAACTGGAGACCACCACCGATCCGCTCGGGGCCGAGACGAAGAACATCTATGCGCCCGACGCGGCGCTGATCGCCATCAAGAACCCGCTCGCGCAGCGGACGAGCTTCGCGTACGACCAGTGCGGCCGCCGGATCCGCTCGACCGATCCGCTGGGACACGTCACCACCACCACCTACAACGCGCTGGACCTGCCGGTCGCCACGCTCACCCCGCTGCTCCGCCGCAGCACCACGGTCTACGACGCCTCCGGCCGGCCGATCGCCGCGATCAGCCCGCTGGGGAACCGCAGCACCACGGTCTACAACGGGGACGGACAGGTCACCGCGCGGGTGGACGCGGCCGGGAATCGCACCAGCTACACGTACGACCTGGAGGGGAACGGCACCTCCACCCGGAACCCGCTGCTGGAGATCACGACGTCGGTCTACCAGAACTGCGCGCGGCTGAAGGCCACGGTGGATCCCTTGGGGAGCCGCACCAGCTACGCCTACGACCTGGCCGGCAACCAGGTGCGGATGCAGAACCCGCTGGGCGAGATCACCACCACGGTCTACGACATCGACGGCCTGGCGGTCCGCCGGATCGACCCGCTGGGGCGGCTGACCACCACGCTCTACGACGCCGACGCCCGCGCGGTGGCCACGCTGAACCCGCTGGGCTACCGCACCACCACGGTCTACGACGCCGCCGGCCGCCCCAAGGCCACGATCAACCCGCTGGGGCACCGCAGCACCAGCGTCTACGACGGGGCCGGCCGAGTGATCGCCAGCATTGACGGCCTGGGGAACCGCACCACCACGGTCTACAACCTCGGCGGACAAACGGTCCGCACGGTGGGCCCGCTGGGCCACATCACGAGCTACGTCTACAACGCGGCCGGCCAGCAGACTGCGATGGTGGACCCGCTGGGGAACCGCACCTCCACGGTGTACGACGCCGACGGCCGCGCGGTCGCCAGCATCAACCCGCTCAGCTACCGCACCACGACCGTCTACGATCTGGACGGCCGCGCCATCGCGCAGCTCAACCCGCTCAGCGAGCGGACCACCACGATCTACAACTCCCGCGGTCTGGCGGTCGCCACGCTGAACCCGCTCGGCCAGCGGACCAGCACGGTCTACGACGCCGTGTCCCGCGCGATCGCGCAGATCAACGCGCTGAGCAAACGGACCACGACCGTCTATGACGCCGACGGCCGGGTGAAGGCGACGCTCGATCCGCTGGGGAACCGCAGCACGAGCGTCTACGACGCGGCCGGCCAGACCGTCGCCACGCTCAACGCGCTCAATCAGCGGACCACCAGCCTGTACGACGCCGACGGCCGGGTGACCGCCACGATCGATCCGCTGCTGCAGCGGACCACGTTCGCCTATGACGCCGCGGGACGGCAGGTCCGCGCGGTGAATCCGCTGGGTGAGATCACCACCACCCTCTACGACGCGGCCAACCAGGCGGTCGCCACGCTCGACCCGCTCGGCCATCGCACCTCGTTCGCCTACGACGCCGCCGGGCGACAGGTCCGCCAGCAGAACGCGCTGGGAGAGATCGCCACCACGGTCTATGACAAGGCGGGACGCCAGGTCGCGGCGGTCAACCCCCTGGCGCAGCGGACGACGTCGGTGTACGACGCCGCCGGGCGGCTGAAGGCCACGGTCGATCCGCTGGGCGCCCGCACGACCAGCCTGTACGACGCGGCCGGGCGCAACATCGCCAGCCTCGATCCGCTGGGACGCCGCACCACGTTCGGCTACGACGGGGCCAACCAGAACTTCCTCACCCGCGACCCGCTGGGCTACCGCACCACGTTCGCCTACGACAAGGCAGGACGGCAGGTTGCGGCGATCGACCCGCTGGTCCGCCGTTCGACGACGGTGTACGACGCGGCCGGCCAGCCGGTCGGCGCGGTCAACCCGCTCGGCCAGCGGACCACCACCGTGTACGACGCTACCGGGCGGCAGGTCGCCACGGTCGACCCCAACCTCCGCCGGACCACCACGGTGTACGATGCGCTCGGGCGGACCCGGGCCACGGTCGACGCCAAGGCCAACCGCACCACCATCGCCTACGACGCCGCCGGACGCGAAGTGCTGTCGCAGAATGCGCTGGGCTACCGCACGACGATGCTGTATGACGCGGCCTCGCGGCAGACGGCGGTGATCGACCCGCTGCTGCGGCGCTCGACGTTCGGCTACGACGCGGCCGGGCGGCGGATCCGCAGCCGCAATCCGCTCGATCAGTTGGTCACCAGCATCTACGACG
>JAKEEW010000145.1 GCA_022616375.1 Sporichthyaceae bacterium | reverse complement strand
GGATGACCCCCGCGTGTGCGGGGACGACACTTGTTGACCTGCAGTGTTAGCGGCGTCTCCGGGCCATCAGTATCAGTCCGTCGAAGTCTACTGGGTTCCATCGGTCGTGACCGGCGGTGCGCACGGCCCATCTTTGCTCGTTTCTCGCGGGCTCAACCATGATCGCTTGGCCATCACCGATTCGGTCAGCCAGCACGTTCCAGACACGGTCGCGGACCCGGGCGCCGGGGTTTCCCACGAACACGCCAGCAGCGACTTCGATCATCCATCGCGTGAGGTGACCCCGCAGTCCCTCGGGGGCGGCGATGAGGACGACGACAGTCACCAGGGCACCTCCGCGTCGGGCTCCGGCCCGGTAACGCCGACGAAGGAGTCCAGGCCCCATCCGTCCGCTGCGGCACTGGCCCAGTTGATGCCTCCGGGAACGAACCCCAGGGTCTCATCCCACAGGCTGTTGGCGTCTTCGTCCGACACCTCCCGGCCGTCCCCGAGGAGCAGGGTCTTGATGTCCCGCACGATGCGCCCCATGAGCGCGCCATCGGCAACTTGGTCGCGGAACGCCGTCCTCGCGTCTCGCTCGTTGAGGTGCCCACGGGCAGCCAGGTCGAAGGCGAGCGGGATGGTGTACTCCGCCTTGTACAGGTCGGCCATGTCCAGCACGAACGAGGTGGCTCCGCCGCTGTGGACGAACCCGAGCGCGGGGCTAGCCCCGATCCCGACGATGGCCGCGTGGCAGATGCCGTAGAGGCAGCTGTGCCCGGCCGACAGCAGGCGGTTGACGTCGTCTCCGGCCGCGAACGGCTCCCCGGGCTGGTAGACCCGCCCGCTCCAGGGCACGCCAGTACGGGCGGAATGCTTCCGGTAGAGCTTCTTAACACGGGCGCCCTCGCGACCACGAAGCTGTTGCATCACCAGACTGCTGACGTCCTCGTCCGGGAACCGCATGCGATACATGCGCCGGGCGACGTCTAGCCGCTCCTTGGTGCGGGTCACCAGGTATGCCTGCCGCATTAGTAGTTCTGAGCCTCTGCTGGGGCCAAGACCTGCGGCGTACATCCGGACGCCCCGCTCGCCGACCCAGCAGATCGCGGTTCCTGAGTCGGCTAGGAGCCGAACGGCTCCGCTGGTGATCCGCGTCCCGGGGCCAAGGAGCACCGTCGCGGTCATGGCGGCGGGCACCCGCACGGTGCGCTCGCGGTTGACGAAGACTACGGCGTTCTCGTCGCGGTCGATGTGGCAGCGTTCGACGTAGACCGTGGATAGCCGGTCCTCGATCCGGTGCAGATCTTGCGGGTTGGCGAGCCACCACATGTCAACCCCCGGCAGCGGCCTGCGCCACCGTGGCTAGGGTGATCAACCCGCAGCCGTAGGCTCGGGCGGGCCCGACCCCGCAGAGCAGGCTCGCCCGTGCGAGGTCCGGGTCGGCTACGCGGAGACGGCCCTCGAACGTCGCGGTCTGCAGCACCACGCGTCGCCGATCGCCGTCGTCGCCGGACTTGCTGAAGACCACTCGCTCGCGGGCGGCAAGCCTCATGCCCGGAAACCCGCTCGCGGTCGACGGGATCTCGAACCCCCACCTGGTGATGCGCTCGGTGAACCAGGCCATCTGGTGCGCCGCGGTTCGGTGCGCAACGCGGACACCGCGGGGTCGTGGCGTGGATGCCAGATGCCGCTGCTGGGCCGCCGAGGGCTTGGCGGGGTGACGGGTCGCGGACACGGGGTTCGCCCGCAACCGGAAGGCGAACTCCCGGCCCCGCACCACCCGGTCGAGCAAGGGCTCGTACGGCCGGACCAGCGCTTGGGGTTCCGCAGCCGAGGGCCAGCCCGCCTGCTCGACCAGGTGTTCCCACGACGGCAGCGACTCGGTGAGCACGAGCACACTCGCTCGGTAGGGCGTGCCCGCTTCCGGCCGCCACAGGACACGTTCGGCCACCGGTTGCCGGCTCAACCCACCGAGCACGGCAGCGTGCAGGACGTGGGGGTTACGCAGCATCCGCTGCGCTGCGGGGCGCAGGGGATGCAGCCAGACTCTGGACAGGTACGGCATTCAGGGTCACCACCCGAGAAGCGCGAAGGGATCGTGGGTGTCGGGCGCGGCTTCCTCGCCGTGGAACGGGGTATCGACTCTCGCCCAGGCGTGCCGGACGCGCCGCGCGGTGAACGAGCGTGCCTTCGGGTCGAAGGATCGCGGCAGGTCAAGCAGGACGTCATCACCGTCCGGGTCGTCGACGGTCACCGGGAGATCGACCATCGCCGGCCGTACCCGCTGGCGTTCCAGGCTCCTGACGTGCTGGGCGGAGACCTGCCACGGCACCCGGGTCAGCACGGACAGCGGATCGCCGGCCCACAGCCCGGAGGTGGCGTCCTTCGCTGCCGGATCGAGCAGTACGGGCTGGGTCGGCACGCAGGCACGCCGGCCCAGCGCGAGTGGGAAGGCCGGTCGCCGTAGCGCCTCCCGGAGCGTTTCGAGGAGCCCGGCGGGCCCGCCGACCGCGACGACGAACACCGCGTCCTGCAGATAGAACCGCTCGGTCACGTGCGTGAACTTCTCGGGGCTGGTCGGCTTCTGCTCCCCCTTGGCGTTGACGGCCGCGGACCGCAGCCGGACGCCGCGGTAGTCGCCGACGGTGTGGTAGTCACGCAACAGCGCACCCGGTTTGTCGGTGCGCACCCCGAGAGTCAGGCCCAGCAGGTCCTCGATCGGGTCCTGACGCCGGCGCCCGTCAGCCGCGGCCAGAAGACCGACGATGCCGCTCTTGGTCGGCTCGCCCGCGGTGTCCCGCCGGTTGAACTGGCTGCGCACTCCCCATGACTGGAGCGGACCGGCCAGGCGAAGCACAAGGCTGGCCGCGGACTCGATCATCACAGCACCCCAGCATCGAGACGCCGGCGGGCGGCCTCGCCGCTGGTGGCGACCACCTCGCTGAACGGCAGTGCGGGACCCAGCGTCTGGAGCATGGACGAGGCCTGCGTGGCGTCGTCCGGCGGAGTGTAGGAGGAGGCAACCTGCAGCGGCGCAAGCCCCCACAGGTCAGCGGTCCGGCGCATCTCCTCGACCAGCCGCACGGCGGACTTGGCCGCGATGCCATCCGTGGCCCGTACCGGCGACTCGAAAGCGGAGACGAGGTTGACCGGCTGGTCGGCGCGTAGCACGACGCTGACCAGGCTCGGCACGGTGCGGTGCGCGAAGGAGGTCTGGTGGCCGGCCGGCATGGAGCGTACGAATGCGGTGAGGAACACCTTGAGTGCGGTCACCGCGGCCTCAACGTCGCCGCCGAGGTTGTCCAGCAGCTGGTGCAGGGCAACGGTGGCGAACCGGTAGAGCGTCGCGGAGTTGAACTCCACCGTACCGATCATCCCCGCCCCGGTGTCCTCTTTGGGGTTCTCGTCGTCCACCGCGGTGTAGTAGTCGAACTCGATCTCCACCGCGTGCGTGGACAGGGCGTGGGCGACCTGGGTAGCGGCGTCCACGTTCAGGGCCGAGATGTTGGCGACCATGCGGCCGAACAGCGCCACCTCGATCGGATGCCCGGAGCCGAGCTGCTCCCTTACCGGCGCGTCCGAGACGGCCTTCTTCAGTGCCTCGTCGTCCAGACCGACCAGCTCTGACGCGCGGTCCGCGACCAGGTCGACCAGCCGCTCGAGCTGGGGGCGCCCGAAGAAGAGCAGGTACGCGGTATCGGTGGCCTTCTTCCCTGGTGTGATCTTCAGCGGGGCGAGGAGGTGGGTGGCGAGCCGCGCCGACGCCTCCGCGTCGATCCCGCTTCGCACGGCGATCCGTTCCGCGAGCAGCGAGGCGATCTTCTTGGTGCGGGTGGCGAGCTGCTCGGTGGGCGCGCTGTCGGCGAACGCGGTCCTGGTTGCTCGTTTCCAGGCCTGCGACGAGACCCGGGCGCGCCGCACGCCGCCGTACATGGCCTGCTTCGGGCTTCCCGCGTCGTCGCGGTTGAGGTTGGATGGCGGGACGGTCTGCAGGACGTGAAGGTCAATGTAGGTCTGAGTGATCACGGTGTCTCCTTCGGGCTGACATCTGTGGTGCTCACGAGGCCGGAGACGACTCGGCGCTGTTCGGCGAGGCAACGGCCTCGTCGGTTCCGGTGTCCGCGGTGTCGACCCTGCGGACGAAGTACTGGGAACCCCAGCGGCGGCGGACCGCCGGCCCGCGGTCCAATCGCTGCCAGTCGCACAGGTCACGGAACAGCGATGTGAAGTCCAGTCCCGGTCCAGGTTTGACGGCGCGCAGCTGGGTGACCAGGCCACGAAGGTGAGCCTCCAGCTCGGCCAGCGAGGCCGCCGTGGCGGCCGCCGCGAACCGTCTGTCCACCGCGTCCACGCTGAACTGCCCACTGTCGCGCAGGGCCCGCATGGCCGAGCCGAACCCGACGCCGTGACGGTGTGCCGGCCAAGGCCGGGACTGCTGGTAGACGGCGAAGTGGGTGAGAGCGACATGCTCGGCGCGCAGCGCGTCACGTATCCGGCCGTCCTCGGTCAGCGTCGTGTAGAACGGCCACAGCTCCGGCACGCTGCCGGCCTCCCGACCGATTCCGCGGCGCAGCGCGGCCAGCTCCGCACCGGGCGGACCCTCGCGGCCAATGCGCCACCTTCCCTCGCCGTCGGTGTGCCGCTGCCAATAGTGCCGCTGGGGCGATCCGGTCTCGGTCATGGCCAGACTCCTGTCGTCGCAGGAAGGGGGTCAGGCTGGTCGGTGGGCGGCGTAGCGAGGATCCTGGTGACCGCGGCGCGGTAGCGGGCCTCGGCGAGGCTGAGCCGGTAGGCAGTCTTCTCGCTCTCCTGCCGACCGAGAAACGCCCCGGGTGGGGCCGCCAACAGCAGCGGTTCGGCAACGTCAAGGGCAAGCTGCCGGGCGGCCTGCCGCCATGCCGCATCCACCTTGTCGGCGAGGTCGGGGTGCCGCTGCAAACCGGCCAGCATGCGGCGCACGGCAGGCGTGAACTCGTGGACGAGGGCATCGCCGGGCCGTTGGCCCTTGTCCCACGGCAGCCTCTCACCGCCGACGGCGCGGCGCAGGTCGTCACCCAACTGGTTGGCCGCGTTGCGCAACTGATCGGCCTGCGCCACCACATCCAGCAGCAACCCGCGCACGGCGCTGTCCGTGGTCAACGCCAGGACCGGCAGCGGGATCAGATCAGCTACCACATCCTCGACGACGGCCGACTGGCTTCCGTAGACGACCCCAACGGTCAGCACCTGCAGCGGAAAGTCGATCGGGAGGACGTCACCGAGCCCAGGCGCCAGCTGTTCCACCAACGCGCTGGTGGACACCTTGTCACTGGTCGACTGCAGCGTCGCCAGCATCGCGGCCAGCCCTCGCCACGCAGCTCGCCCCGACTGGTGCCGGATCGGACGAAGTGCCGGCTGGCCGGCCTCCGGCTTGTCAACCTGCCGCCAGGCGGTATGCGGCTCGTAGTCGGGGGTCTGGTCGAGCCGGTCTCCGGCCGCGAGCACGACCCGGCGAACGACCTGCCCGGTCCCGCCGATCTCGGGAGCGAGCCGCAGCCGGCGGGACTGCCAGGTCAGCAGATCGAGGATCCCCAAGGCCGGGCGCTGCCGCCACTCGGCGGTGACCGGCTCGGCCCGCCACTGCGGCCGATCATCGCCGCGGATGCCCTGACGGATGATGGGCAGGTTCAGCAGGATCGTCTCGGCGAGGGTCCGCCCGATCGGCACGATCACCCCGAGCTGGCCGACCGGCCCGGTGGGGTTGCCGTACGTCTTCCCGCCCCTCACCAGCGGGTCGCCGATGGCACCCGTCTTTATCGCGGCGGTGTCCCAGCAGTGCGTCGCCAGCAGAGCGCGGACCGCCTCGGCGGGTGACAGCTCGGGGGGTTCCCCCTCAGTGCGCGCCGCGAACAGGGGAACGTTGTTGCCGGTCGCCACCGCCAGGAGCAGCAACGACACAGGCATGTTCTCATCCTTTGTGGTGCGCAGTCCGGCGACCTGCCCGAACGGATGGGTCGGATGGAACAGATCGAACCGGGCGGCGTGCTCGCTGAGATAGCTACCGATCGCGGTTGCGTCCAGGGCGCCCTTCTCCCACCGGCGGGCCCACTCGGCCTCGCTGCGAGGCGCGCCGAGCGCGTCGAGCACGACCGGCAGCAGCACCTGCCGCAGCACCGCGACCGCCTGCAGGGGATCGTCGAACGCAAGCCCGTCGATCTCATGCGCGCGGGCGAGCGCCTCCAACAGCGAGACATCTCGACGCTGACCAGCGTCCGTCACCGGCACCCAGGCCTGCTGGATCAGGTCGAAGCTGGCCATCGCGTTCCCTCCCGCTCGTCGACCAACCCCAGCTCGGCGTCGTAGGTCACCCGCCGGCCACCGAGACGCGCGGACAGTGCGTCGTCGAGGATGAGGGCCCTGGCGCGGCGCAACCACGGGTCGTGGTCACTCCAGCCCGGCAGTGGGCGCAGCTCGTCCTTGGCGGCCCTGGTCAGCTCGGGGCGGGCCGGCAACCGTACGGTCGCCCTGATCACCTCCTCCAGCAGGGCTTCGTCGCTGACCGCCTCGCCGTGTGCGCCGAGCCGCCTGCCCGCCAGGGTCAGGTAGCCGCGGTCGTCGCGTCGGACCAGGATGACCTCGACCGACTGCTCGCCGTCGCGCACCACGGCGGCCACCCTGTCGTCGTCGTCCAGGTCCGCCGTCGACTGCTCGTGCAGGCCGGCCAGCGTCGGCGTGCCGAGCTTGTCCGGTCCGGCCAGCAAGAACGGCTCCGCGTTGGCTCGCCGCGCGGCCTGGGCGCGCTGGTGCTCGGAACGGGCCGCCTCGGCGGCGTCGGCCCAGCCGTCCGGCCCCAGCGGCTGGTCTCCGTAACCGCGTACGACCAGGTCCGGCACCTGGGCGGGCACCGACCACCCCGCGCCGGCAGCAGCCTCAAGGACCAGCGCAGCAGCACGGATCAACAGGTGCTCGCCGTAGATGTATGTGCTGCCCGCCGGGAACCCGGGCGCGTCATCGCCGCGACGCGCCAAGCCGGTGACCACCACCCGCGGCGAGCGCACGCGAGCCGGCCGGCCCGAGCCCGGACGATCGTGTCGGTGCAGCCGACCGGTCCTTTGCAGCAGCAGGTCGATCGGGGCGAGGTCGGTGACGAGCAGGTCAGCGTCGACATCGAAGGACTGCTCAGCCAGCTGGGTGGCCACCACGACAAGCCGGCGAGGCCGCGGCGGGCTCTCCCTCCGATCGGGAGGGCCCAGCAGGCGCAGCACGCGCTCGGTGCGGTCCGCCCGCTCGCTGGCGATCAGCCGGGCATGAACCAGCACCGCATCCGCACCGAAGACCTCCTTCACCGCCGTGTACGTCTGCTGGGCCCGCGCGACGGTGTTGCGAACGACCAGCGCGCAACCGCCCTCCTGAAGAGCCTCGCTCAGTACGACCACGACCGGGTCCGCGCCGCCGTCGTGCGGCTCGTCAACCACCTCGACCCTGACCGTGCTCGACGACCTCCACGACAAGCTCGACCGCTGCCCGTACCGGGGCACCCCGTCGGCGACGCAGACCGACAGCGCGCTCGGGTAGCCAACCACGGGCGGAAGATCGGCCAGGTCCACGTCGCGCTCCGCCAGAGCGCCCTGCAGGTAGGCGCCCACCAGATCGGCCCGCATCCGCGGCGGCAGCGTGGCCGACAGCACGACCACCGGCACATCGGCGTCGGCGAGCCAGCGCAGCGCCTCGAACAGGAACTGCGCCATGTACACGTCGTAGGCATGCACCTCGTCGAGCACAACCACCCGCCCCGCGAGCCCGGCGTGCCGCAACATGACATGCCGGGTGCGGGTAGCCGCGTGAAGAAGCTGGTCAACCGTCCCGACCGTCAGTGGCGCGAGCAGCCCGCGCTTGCGACCCAGGAACCACTCCGCAGGGATCTCACCGGCCGGGCCCGGTGCTGCCCTGGACCGTAACCCGTAGCCGTCGTCACAACCGAACTCGTCGACGCCGCCGAAGTGCAGCCCCCGCCGCAGGTTGCGCCACTCCGGGTTGAACCGGCGCTTGCCGTGCAGCAGGCCGACCGGGACACCCGGCTCGATCGACCTGGCCCAGCTGCGGACCCGGGTGAACATCGGGTCGCTGGTCGCCTGGGTGGGCATGCCCATGAACAGGCCGTCAGCGCCGAACCGTCGCGCCATGACCTCGACCGCCGCCAGGGCCGCCTCGGTCTTGCCCTCCCCCATCGGCGCCTCCAGCAACAGCAGGCCAGGCGCGGCCATCCGCTCCGCCAGCTCAACCGCGTCGACCTGCGCCGGCCTCCCAGGCAACCCGAACCGGGCAGCGACCGGATCGGCGTGGGACCGCAGGAGACCAGGTGACCACCCCCCGCGCAATCCGAGCCGACTCCAGGCCGCGTCGGCTCGGTGCCGCGCGTAGCCCATCGAGACATGCGCGAGGTCGTCGACCCCGGGGAAGTTCCGCTCGTCGCTGGCGATCCAGTCAGCCATGATGACCGCGCCCGCCAGCGCCAGTTGCTCCGCCCGGCGCGGCGCCCAGACCGGGGCGGCCCGAGCCAGACTGACCTCCAGTGCGGATGCGACCCGCCGGACCAGCTCGTCCTGCACGTCCTCCCACCGCCCGACCCCCTGGGCGTTCCCCCGGCCGGGGGGCAGCAGCCGCCCGACGCCGGGGACCGCGCCGTGGTGACCCGCGACCAGCGGCCACACCCAGGCCACCGCGGCCCGATCCCAGCCAGCGGCATGCAACGCCCGCCGGACGACCACCGCCCCAGCCAGCGAGTGGTGCCAGCGCAGCGATCGGCTGTCCAGCTCGCGCCAGGGGAGCCCGGCCTGCCTGACCCGCTGTGCCAGGAGCGGCACCTTCGCCTGGAAGGCCGGCGACGCCTTGCCGACATCGTGCAGCCCGCACAGCAACGCCAGCAACGACCGCCCCTCCCCCGCGCCGCAGGCATCGATCTTGTCCTTGACCGCGGGCGCGAAGAAGCGATCCCACAACAGCTCGGCGACGGCCGCAGTGTCGAGCAAATGCTGCAGGAGCAGGTTGACCGCGCCGCCGGCGTCTGACTTCCCCCACAACACCGCCAGGGCCCGCGAGTCCGGCGTCGCGCCGTCCCCATCCGGCATGGGCATCACGATAGGGGCCGCGTCCGGCACGAATCTGGCTTACGTCTTACTTCGTGACGCAGATCGGCGAGTCAATCAGACAACATCCGACGGTTTCTCCGACTTGTCACGGAAGATCTGATCACGTCCGCGCACCACGACCAAGACGACCCGAACCCCGGACGGGCGCAGGACCCAAGCCAGCGTTTTACCTCGACCTGGCCCACTGGCCCGTCGAAGACCCGGCCCGCTGGGCACAGTGGGTCGTCCCGTGCCCGGTCGGAAGCGAGGAGATCAACCGCCGCTCGGACAAACGCCGCCGCAAGTCCCGCATGGACGCCCGAACCGGGGAACGGCTACCCCGTCCTGCCGATCCTGGTCTGCGGCGCTCGTCGGTCTGGCCGGAGTCCTTTTAGACCTCGGCGACACAGACCAAGCCATCGCGCGTGCCGATCAGGCGATGAGCCTCATCTAAATCGGGTGGCTACGGGGCTGCTCGAAGGCCAGGCGTTAACCGCACTCGCCTCCGCCCCCCTCGCCGCCGGGGAAGGACGCGCAATCAAGCGCGCACGCCAAGCCCTCAGCATCCACCGGCAGACCGGCCAGCTACTCGGCGAGGCCCGCACCCTACTCATCCTGAGCCAAGCGCTCGACGGCGACGAAGCGGCAGCCTGCCATCGAGAAGCGCACCAGATCCTCGCCGAGATCTGCGCACCTCCCGGTTGACCCGTTCACGTTCAGGCTCTCCCCTGGACGGCAGGTCCACCAGCTCCTCGACCACCAGAGTGAGGACCGGCCGTAGCCTGCGTCAGCCACGGCGCGACGACAGGGCCACCTGGTGCTCGACAACTAGTACTCCAACCGCAGAACGTGATCACGGTGGCCGTGTGGTGAGGCGCTGTAGTCGTCGCTTGTAGTGGCTGCGTTTGGCTTGGGCTTGTCGTCGTCGC
>JAKEEW010000144.1 GCA_022616375.1 Sporichthyaceae bacterium | reverse complement strand
GTCGAGAGTCGCCATAGCTCCACTATCGACTCCTCCTTCGCCTTGCCGGACGCCGTCTGGATCGCCGCCCGCATCCACCAAGACTTGGGAGACACACCCTGGTCCCGGCGAACCGGGCTGCGCCGGGATCGCCGGCGCTGCTCCCCCAGCACCTCCGCCAGCACCTCCGCCGGCTGCTCCTCCGGCGCCGACGGAGACCGTCGGCAGCGAGCCGGAGTCGAGCACGGACACGGACACCTCGGGGCGAAGCGGCGTAACCCGCCGCGGAAGATCGGCGGAGGACGGTAGCCACTGTAACGGCCCAACCGCCGGCCGGGCACGGTGCCCCGGGTTGGTCCGTAGCGGCCTGGGTAGGCTCGGGAGCTGCGGTGAGTCACTCCGCGCCCGACGGATACCGCGCGGCCGGAAGGAACCTGATCTCGTGACCAGTACAAAGCCCAGCAACCCCGACCTGGCGGCCGTCGAGACCGAGCCAGCCGAGCTCGACTGGACCGATCTGGACCGCCGCACCGTCGACCACATCCGCGCGCTCGCGATGGACGCGGTCGAGGCCGTCGGCAACGGCCACCCCGGCACCGCGATGAGCCTCGCGCCGGCCGCGTTCCTGCTCTACCAGCGACTGCTCAGGCACGATCCGAGCGACCCGAACTGGCTGGGGCGGGACCGGTTCGTCCTCTCCGCCGGGCACACCAGCCTCACGCTCTACATCCAGCTCTTCCTGTCCGGCTACGGGATGACACTGGACGACATCAAGGCGTACCGGACCTGGGACAGCCGCACGCCCGGGCACCCCGAGTACGAGCACGCCCCCGGCATCGAGACCACGACCGGCCCGCTCGGGCAGGGCGTCGGCAACGCGGTCGGGATGGCCATGGCCGCCCGCCGCATGCGTGGGCTGCTGGACCCCGACGCGGCGCCCGGCCAGAGCCTGTTCGACCACACCATCTGGGTGATCGCCTCGGACGGCGACATGGAGGAAGGGGTCGCATCCGAGGCGTCCAGCCTGGCCGGTCACCAGCGGCTTGGCAGCCTGGTCGTGCTGTACGACGACAACCACATCTCCATCGACGGCAACACCGACGTCGCGTTCAGCGAGGACGTGCTGGCCCGCTACGCCGCCTACGGCTGGCACACCCAGCGGGTGGACGACGCCGAGGACGTGCAGGCGCTGTATGCCGCGATGCGCACCGCCCGGGACACCCTGGACCGGCCCTCGATCATCGCGTCCCGCTCGATCATTGCCTGGCCAGCGCCGCATGCGCAGAACACCGGCAAGGCGCACGGCTCCGCACTCGGCGCGGACGAGGTGGCCGCGACCAAGCGCGTGCTCGGTCTCGACCCGGACGCGAAGTTCCAGCTCCCCGACGAGCTGCTCGCGCACGCCCGCACGGTGGTCGACCGCGGCCGGGAGCTACACGCCCGCTGGCAGCAGCGCTACGACGCATGGCGTAACGAGCGTCCGGAGCGGGCCGCCGAGCTCGACCGGATGGCGGCCCGCAGGTTGCCCGAGGGCTGGCAGGCCAAGCTGCCCGAGTTCGAACCGGGTAAGGACATGGCCACCAGAAAGGCGTCCGGCACGATTCTGAACGCGATCGCGCCGGTGCTGCCCGAGCTGTTCGGCGGCAGCGCCGACCTGCATGAGTCGAACAACACCTACATCGAGGGCGAACCGAGGTTCCTGCCGGTCGAGTCCGGGGCCAAGGACGCCAGCCCGTATGGCCGGAACATCCACTTCGGGGTCCGCGAGCACGCGATGGGCGCGACTCTGAACGGGATGGCGCTGCACGGCGGGGTGCGCCCGTACGGCGGCACGTTCCTGGTGTTCAGCGACTACATGCGGGCCTCGGTCCGGCTGGCCGCGCTGATGCGTGCGCCGGTCACCTACGTCTGGACGCACGACTCGATCGGCCTCGGCGAGGACGGCCCGACCCACCAGCCGATCGAGCACCTGGCCGCGCTGCGCGCCATCCCGGGTCTTGACGTGGTCCGGCCGGCCGACGCCAACGAGACCGCGGTGGCCTGGCGGACAGTGCTCGAGCACATCGACCGGCCGGCCGGGCTGTGCCTGACCAGGCAGAACGTGCCGACCTTCGACCGATCGGCGAGCAACGGGTTCAGCTCGGCCGAGGGCGTCGCCAGGGGCGGCTACACGCTGGTCGAGGCCAGCGACGGCAAGCCGCGGGTCATCCTGATCGGCACCGGCAGCGAGGTCCAGCTCGCGGTCACCGCGCGGCAGACGCTGGAGGCGGAGGGCATCGCGACCCGGGTGGTCTCGATGCCCTGCGTGGAGTGGTTCGACGCCCAGGACCAGACCTACCGCGACTCGGTGCTGCCACCGCAGGTCAAGGCCCGGGTCGCGGTCGAGGCGGCGGTGCCGCAAACCTGGTACCGGTTCGTCGGCGACGCGGGTGAGATCGTCGGCCTGGATCACTTCGGCGCATCCGCGGCCTACACCGTTGTGTACGAGAAGTTCGGCATCACCGCTGATCACGTCGCCCAGGCCGCCCGGAACAGTCTGGCCACCGTGGCCGCTGGAACCGGATAGCGCTGCGCCGCCGGGACGGGACTGGAACTGGAAGGACCACCGACATGTACGAGAATCTCCGCAAGCTCTCCGGAGCGGGGGTCGCGATCTGGCTCGACGACCTGTCCAGGAAGCGGCTGCAGACCGGCACGCTGGCCGACCACGTCGCCAACTGGAACGTCGTCGGGGTCACCAGCAACCCGACCATCTTCCAGAAGGCGATCAGCGACAGCTCCCGGTACGACGAAGAGCTCAGAGCGTACGGCCGGCACGGGATGACGGTCGACGAGATCGCCCGGATGCTGACCACCCACGACGTGCGGGCGGCCGCCGACGTGCTTCGGCCGGCCTACGACCGGTCCGCCGGCGTGGATGGGCGGGTATCCATCGAGGTCGATCCGCGGCTGGCCGGCGACACCGAGCGCACCATCGACGAGGCGCGGCTGCTGTGGTGGCTGGTGGACCGGCCGAACATCTTCGTCAAGATTCCGGCCACTCCGGCCGGCCTGCCGGCGATCACCGCCTGCCTGGCCGAAGGCCTGTCCATCAACGTCACGCTGATCTTCTCTTTGGACCGCTACGACCAGGTGATGGACGCGTTCCTGGCCGGCCTAGAGCAGGCCAAGCAGAACGGTCACGACCTGTCCTCGATCGCCTCGGTGGCCTCGTTCTTCGTCAGCCGGGTGGACACCGAGGTGGACAAGCGCCTGGACAAGCTCGGCACCCCGGAGGCCGCGGCACTGCGCGGCAAGGCCGCGATCGCGAATGCCCGCCTGGCCTTCGAACACTACGAGCGGGTGGTCGCCAGCCCGCGCTGGCAGGCGCTGGCCGACGCCGGTGCCCGGCCGCAGCGCCCGCTGTGGGCGTCCACCGGCGTGAAGGACCCGGCGTATCCGGACACCATGTACGTGGACGAGCTGATCACCAACGGCGTGATCAACACGATGCCGCAGGCCACCCTTGAGGCGGTGGCCGACCACGGCACGATCGCCGGTGACACGGTCCGCGGCCGCTACCAGGAATCGCAGGCCGTGCTCGATGGGCTCGAGGCGCTCGGCATCTCCTACCTGGACGTCGTCGACGTGCTGGAAACCGAGGGCGTGGAGAAGTTCACCGCCTCGTGGAACGAGCTGCTCGGTTCGATCAAGGCCGAGATGGAGCGGCTGGCATGACCGCGGCGCGGGTCCGGGTCGAGGATCCGCAGCTGGCCAAGCTGGCCGCTGCGGCCGCCGAGCAACTGGTCGCGGACAACGTGCCGGCCCAGCTGCAGGCCAAGGACCCGCAGCTGTGGGGCCTGGATGCCGCCACC
>JAKEEW010000835.1 GCA_022616375.1 Sporichthyaceae bacterium | reverse complement strand
GGTCGCCGTCTCGGCCCAGCCGGGGCTGCGCGAGGTGATCAGCACCTGACCGCTGTCGGGCAGCCAGGGCCGCACCTGCTCGGCGTCGACGGCATTGTCGTAGATCAACAAGGCGTTGCCCGGAGGCATGGTACGCAGAAACCGTTTGACCGCAGCGACCGCGGTCGGCACATCAGATGCGGGACCGACCAGCCCGGCTTGCGTAGCCAGCTCGCGGAGCTGGTCACCGATCCGGTCGGCCCGCTGGGCATCCAGCCACCAGGTCACTCGATAGCATGGGGCGAGCTGATGCGCGTACTCAATCGCGACCCGGCTCTTGCCCACCCCGGGAATGCCGACCAGGGCAACCGGGCCACCGGCGAGCTGCTCGCGTACCCGCGCGATGAGCCCGGGTCGGGGCACCAGGTCGGTCATGCGCAGCGGCACGTTCCACAGCGGCGGCAGCGTGATCGTCGCGGTAGGACGGTCGGCCGGCTCGACGCCCTCGCGCCGGAGCTGCTCAATCAGCCGATGAAGGTCAGCGTCGTCGGGCTGAGCGGCCAGCAGCCGGTCGAGCACGGCCAGGCCCTCGCGCCACCGGCCGAGGGTGCGGCAGCGCACCATCAGCTCCCGGCAGGCCCGGTCGCGGCGGGCCACCAACCGCGCCACCGCCGCGCGGACGAACGGCCGGTCCGGCAGACCACCCAGCGGCCGCTGGGTCCATAGGGCCAGCGCCTGCGCCAACAGGTCGATGGCGGTCACATTGTCGGTCGCGTCGGCCCAGCTGACCAGATCGTCAAACCGGTAGAGATCGACCTGGTCGGCATCGGGGGCCAGCCGGTAGCAGGTGCGCGCGGACCGCTCGGTCAGCAGCAGCGCCCTGGCCTGGGCGGGGCTGTCCGGGTCGAAGATGGACCGCAGCTCCGCGATGCGTTTGTGCACCGCAACCCGCTGGTCCCGCTTGACCGCCACCTCGGGTCCGGGCCAGGCATCGCGATATAGCTGTTCGGCGTCCACCGACCCGCCCCGGGCCAGCAGCAGCCGCGCCAGCACCGTGGCGGCAATGGGGGGCAGCCGGGCCAGACGTCCGTCCACCTCCACCCGGAAACGGCCGAAACCCAGGAAGCGCCAGGGCGCCG
>JAKEEW010000143.1 GCA_022616375.1 Sporichthyaceae bacterium | reverse complement strand
TGCCGAGGCTGGCCACCGGCGCGGCCGGTCGGCTGCAGCGCGCGCAGGGCCTGGCCGCCTCGGAGTTCGCCAAGCAGAACATCCAGACCCGGCTGACCCGCCCGAACGGATCCCTGCGGAATCTGTTCGTCCGCACCGCCGACAGCCCGTTCGACAACAACAACCGGCTGCTGGCCTACATCGCACCTGATTACTCCGAGGCCGAGCGGCGGGCGATGACCCGCAGCCAGCGGGCCACCTTCAACCTCGACCTGGTGGATAACGGGTGGGCCGCCCCGTTCGTGATCTACCCGGCCATCCCCGGCGAGCTGGACCTGCCGCTGCTGGTCGACGCGGCCGCCCGCGCCCGGACCACACCACTGGGCATCTGGGCCGACCCGGCCGCTCTGCTCGCCTACGAGTACCGCGCCATGGAGAAACTGTTCCGGATCACCAAAAGGATCGTTGACGGTGTCGCCCTTAGCACCGGCGAGGCGCACGCCTGGCGCGAGCGGTACTGCGCGGACATGCGCACCCGAACCCTGCACGGGCCCGAGGACTACTTCGCCATCCCACCCGAGTACCGCCTGTGGACCTGGCCCCAAGACGTGGGCGAGGCCGTCAGCCGACTCAACCTCACCCCGGCACCAACGCTCGTCGCGCCACCCATCCCATGAACGACCCGGCCGGCGGCGGTCGCCGGGTGATGACGGCCCGCACCTCTCGTACGGTCACGGGCACGGTCTGCTCGCTTCCCGTCAGGGAGCCGCCCTCCTACCGCCCAGTTCGCCGCACCCGCGCGAATCTTCGCCCCGCAAGTCCTGGCCGACACCGGCGGCAAGCTGTCCAAGAGCCTGCTGGGCGTGCCCATCACGGCGCCTGCCCGGCGTAGAGGATTGATGCTCACAACCTCCGCCTGGCCGGCAGCGTCGACAACTACGTCGACGTGCTGACCTGGCTTGTTGGGGCCATGCTCACCTACCCGGCGTCATGGAGGCCGGAGCCTCCCAGTACTTCAGTCGCTGCACCACGCCCAATGACCGAGCACGCTGGAATGCCACGCACACTGCTGGTGGGCATCGGCCGGCTCCGGACCGGCGCAATTCCTGCGCAGCTCAGCATGAAGTTGTCCCGTACTCGACTTCGGAGACCCGCCACACGTGATCGGAACCGAGCTTGAGTGTGACCGTGGCCTCGACCCTAGAGACCCCCACGGAGAGAACCTTGTCGGTCGACCGTAGCTTGCGACCAGACTCGCTGGTGTCCTGGCAATCGACGACGGTGGCGCTGTTGCCGTTCATCGTGACGCGTGGGCTGCGTGTTATCAGCTTGCCGAAGAGGATCTCGCCGGCCCTGTCCATGCGGGCCAGATTTTTGAGGTAGGCCGCGAGCGCGGGGTCGACGGCGACCTGTTCGATCTGAGATCGCCGCTCCGCGGGAGACCAGTTCGTGTACGAGACGTCTAAGAACCGCTCGTACTGCGCGATCACGTCCGCTTCCGCGGGTCTGCTCGCTGCTGTAGTGGTCGGGCTCGGCTGGGTGGGCGCGCTGGACGGGGGAGGCCCGGCGCCAGGGTTCGGCCCAGTACACCCAGTCGCCGCAACCAGCATCAGCAGCACAGCTCCGCATATCCGCACCCCCGGAAACTGGCTGCGATCTCGAGCACCGAGTCCGCCTAATCCCGCCGCTGGACTGTGCCTTCCCACATCTCCTCCACAACCCGGAAGGTTCCCGCGCCCGAGACCACCACGACGCCGCGCCTGCCGTCCGGCGGCCTTGGGTCATTCCGTTCGTCCCTAGCGTCACACCCGGTCGCCGTCCGCGCACCTACTTGTCGGCAGAGGAGCCGATCTTCTCTGTCCAACCCGGTCGGCAAGACATCTGGCAAGGGTGACCGGGAATGGTGGCCGCGAGCAGCACACCCATGGCACGGGAGGCGACCTTGGTCCGAGTGACACAAGCTGAGCCGTACGAGGGTCCGAAGCGCCCCGTCAGTCGTGAATGTCGGCGCTGGGCGGTGTCGGTCGCGGTCATCGTCAGCCTGCCGATTGCAGCTCTCGTCGAGACGGCGCCCGCAGCCGCCGCTGGTAGCAGTTGCAGAGACACCCAGGTGGTCACGCCTTCCGACGGCGGCGGCGGTATCTGGTCCTCGGTCGGACATGGTAGCTGCGGCCCAGGATCGGCCGCGACGACTCCCGAGAGCAGTGCAAGCTCCTGCATGTACCAGTTGATCTCTACCGTTCCGACCTGGGTGGGAGAGATGGCGGGGGTGTTGCCGGGTGATCCACTCCCTCGGGCGGACACGAGTGTTTGGTATGAACAATCCTGCCCTGGCGGCCACCGTGCACTGATCGCTGTCCCGATCGGCAGCGGACTAGTTGACGGTGCTGTGGTCACGCCGGAGGGCCTGGCGGTCTGGGCTCGGAATCATATGCGGCTGCCACGGCCGGCGGTGTCGTTTAGCCCGCGGATGCCGTCGTCGCTGGGCCCAGCCACGGTGGTGGGTTTGCCGACGTGGTGGTGGGTGTCGAACTGGTCGGCCCGAACCCAGCACACGCAGGCCGGGTCGGTGTGGGTGGATCTGACCGCGACTCCCGTCGGGCTGACGGTTCGGCCAGGCGACGGCCGGCCGGTGACTACCTGCGACGGGCCGGGCCTGCCGTGGACACCGGAGGTTTCGAGGGCCGATCCGCGCGCCTGCACGTCTCTGTATGGGCGCTCGAGTGCGGCCCAGCCGGGTCGGCGCTTCACGGCGACGCTGACCGCGGTGTGGCGGGTGTCGTGGATCGGTTCGGGCGGGACCGGCGGCACGCTGCCGGATCTCGCGGTGTCCAGCTCGGTGGACATTCCGGTGCTGGAGGTCCAGGCAGTGGTGACCGGCGGCGGGCAGTGAATCGGCGGCGAGGAGGACCTGCGAGATGAGCCACGGTGTGATGGATGCCACCCGACGTCCGGCCGGCGCCGCCCGTCAGGTTGTCGGGCCGCGTCTGCCGGTGCGATCGCGGAGGCGGCGGGTGCCGCATCTGCTTCTGGGAGTGCTGCTGGTGACGGTGTGCGCGCTGGCGGTGGCGGTGTTGGTGCTGCGGGCCGGGGGCCGCGCCGCCGTGCTGGTGGTGACCCGCCCGGTCGCAGTCGGGCAGGTGGTGACAGCTGCGGACCTGCGGGTGACACATGTCGGGGCGGGCCCGGATCTGGCGGTTGTGCCGGCCGGCGCCGCCGGCCAGGTTGTTGGCCGCACGGCCGCGGTTCCGCTCGCCGAGGGCTCCCTTCTGTCACCGGGGCAGGTCGGCCCGGCCGTCTTCCCGAGCGAGGGGCAGGCGTTGATCGGGCTGCTGCTGTCTGACGGCCAGTACCCCCCGGGTTTGGCCGCGGGTGCCCGGGTCGCGGTGGTGCTTACCCCCGAGCCGGGGATCGCCGACTCGCCGGCGGGCAGCCAACTCGGCGCGGGCTTGGTCGTCAGTGTGCAGCCGGCAACGGATCCGATCGGGGGGACCCGTGTCGGGCTGGTGTTGGACACCACGGATGCCTTGACGGTGGCCGGGGCCGGTCCGGGCCGGGTGGTGCTGGTGGCGCTGGGGTCGGGGGCTGGTTCGGGGTGAGCGTTGTAGTTGTCGGGGCCGCGAAGTCGTGTGGGGTGAGCACGGCGGCGTTGGCGTTGGCCGCGGTGTGGCCGGGCCGGCAGCCGGCGGTGCTTGCCGAACTCGACCCTGCCGGGGGTGATGTGGCCAGCTGGTACAACCTGCCGTACACGCCGGGATTGTTGTCGTGGGCGGCCGCCTCGCGCGACCGCCGCGGCCCGAACCCGGCGCTGGCCCGCCATGTTCGTACCCTGCCCGGTGGTGTTGCGGCGCTGCTGGCCCCACCGTCGGCGCGGGCCGTCCGCGGGGCGCTCGATCTGCTGACCGGCGCCGACGTGGGGGCCTTCGACGAGGCCGGGCGGGACACGCTGCTGATCTGCGACTGCGGCCGGCTTGACCCGGACTCCCCGGCCCGGCGGCTGCTGCCGGCGGCGGAGCTGGTGGTGCTGGCGGTCCGCCCGGTGCTGGCCGATGTGGCGCACCTGTCCGACTGCCTGGCCGGCCTGCCCGCCGACCCGGCCCGGGTGCGACTGCTCGTGGTCGGGGACGGTCCCTACGATCCGGGCGAGGTCGCCGCCGCGCTGTCCACGCCTGTGTTAGCGGTGCTGCCGCACGATCCGCGCGGCGCGGCGGTGCTGGCCGGGGCGCCGAGCACCCGTGGGCCGCTGTGGCGGCTGCCGCTGGTCGCCGCCGCGGCCCGCACCGCCGCCGCCCTCGAACACGTCCTTGACCGTCCGCCGGGCCGCCGGCACCTGAGCGCGGTGCAGCGCGAGCGGGACAGCGTCGCGGATCGGGTGGTGCGCCGGTGACCGGCCCGGTGCCCAGCATGCGCACCGACCACGGGCCCGTGCCGCGTCCCGGGCCGCGGGTACAGACCGAGCTGGGCGGGGACGACCTGGCCGGGGTGCTGCGCGAGCGGGTGGCCGCCGAGCTGACCCGACGCTTCCCGCCGGGCTCACCCGCACAGGCCAACGAGCGGGCCGCGGCGGCGCAGCGGCTGCTGACCGAGCAGCTGGCCGCCCACGCCGAGGCCCAGCTCGCGGCCGGGCTGCCGGTGCTGGACCCGGACGCCGAGGCGCGGATCGGCGCGCAGGTATGGCACGCCCTGTTCGGCACAAGCGGCCTGCAGCCACTGCTGGACGACCCGCGGATCGAAACCATCTTCGCCTACGGCCACGACCAGGTGGTGGTCCGCTACGCCGACGGCACCCGGCACCGAGTCGGGCCAGTGGCGGCCTCCGATGCGGAGTTGGAAGAGCTGGTCCGGGCGATCGCCGCCCGCGCCGGTGTCCAGGAACGCCGCTTCGACCGGGGCCGGCCCCGACTGAGTGTGAAACTGCCCGACGGGTCGCGGCTGACCGCGGTAATCGCGGTGTCGGAACGGCCGTGTGTGTCGATCCGCCGGCACCGCTACCAGCGCATCACCCTCGCACCCACCCCGGACCGGCGGGTGCCGAGCCTGGTCGAGTTGGGCATGCTCGACGCCGAGCTCGCAGCATTTCTGGCCGGGTGTGTGCGCGGGCGGCGCAACCTGATCGTCTCCGGTGGGATGAGCGCCGGCAAAACCACCCTGCTGCGCGCGCTCGCGGCGGAGATCCCCGCACAGGAGTGGCTGGTGACCATCGAAGACGCCCTCGAACTCGGCCTAGATGCCGACCCGGTCGCGCATCCACACGTGTTCGCCTGGCAATCTCGCGAGGCCAACGTCGAAGGTGAGGGCGAGGTCGACCAGGCCGAACTGGTGCGCTGGGCGATGCGGATGTCCCCGGACCGGGTCATCGTCGGGGAGGTCCGCGGCATCGAAGCCCTGCCCATGCTCAATGTGATGCAGCAAGGCTGCGACGGCTCGATGACCACCCTGCACGCCTCCTCACCCACCGGCGCGTTCATGAAACTCGGCTCCTACGCGTTGCAGTCCCCGGAGCGGATCCCGCTGGAAGGCACCGCGCTGATGGCCGCCACCGCCATCCACCTCGTCATCCAGCTCGGCACCGCCACCGACGGCCGGCGAGTCATCACAGAGGTGGCCGAGGTGACCGGGGTGGCCGGGATCGAGGTGCTCACCGCCCGGCTGTACCGGCCCGGCCACGACGGGACGGCAATACCAGCCGGGCCGCCCTCACCGCAGCTGGCCGCGGTACTTCACGCCGCCGGCCACCAACCGGCGCTACCCCCACCGGGAGAGGACTGGAGGTCACGATGAGCATTCCCACCCAGGCGCTGGCCGCGGTGCTTGGCGGCGGGATCGGCTACGGCGTCTACCTGATCGCCAACGACGTGGTGCCGCTGGCCGCCGACCGGATCCGAGCCGGCACCACCCGGGCCGGGACCGGTCGCAACACCGCTCGGCTGGCCGGTGCGGCCGCCGCCGCGGTGGTGATGCTGGCGGTCACCGGCTGGGTCGCCGGTGCGGTGTTGGGCGCGGCCGCGGCGTGGCTGCTACCTAGCCTGATCGGCCGCGACCATCACGGGCAGGCGCGGATCGCCCGGATCGAGGCGGTGGCCGGGTGGGCGGAGATGCTGCGCGACACCCTCGGCGCCGCGGCCGGGCTCGAGCAGGCCATCCACGCCACCGCCCCCATCGCCCCGGCCCCGATCCGCGACCAGGTCCAGGCCCTGTCCGCGCACCTGCACGCTGGCGGGCGACTCCAGCCCGGGCTCCTCGTGTTCGCGTCCGACCTGGGCGAGGACACCGGCGACCTGGTCGCCGCCGCGTTGCTGCTCACCGCAGGTGACCAGGCCGGCAACCTCGCCGGGCAGCTGGACACCCTCGCCCGGCTGGCCCGCGACCACGCCGGGCTGCGGCTCCGCATCGCCGCCGGAAGGGCCCGCATCCGCACCGCCGCCCGGCTGATCACCGGGGTCACCCTGACCATCCTGGTCGCGCTCGTGCTGCTCAACCGCGCCTACCTGTCCCCCTACGACAGCGCCGTCGGGCAGCTCGTGCTGCTGGCCGCCGGTGGGTGTTTCGCCGCCGCCTACCACTGGCTGGCGCGCATCGGCGCCGACCCCGCACCCCGATCCATCCTCGCCCCCGCCACCCCCACCGGGGCGGAGCCCGGGCAGGTGACCCGGTGATCGTGTGGATGCTGATCGGCGCCGGGATCGGGTTCGGCCTGTGGCTGATCTGGTTCGGGCTGTTCCCCCCACCGCCCCGGCTGGAGGCGGCGCTGGCCACCCTCGACCAACGCCCCGACCCAAGCCCCGAGTATCCGAGTGCAGAAACCGGCGGGTGGGCGGCCCGGCTCGGACGGCCCGCCGCCGGGTGGCTGACCCAGCTCGGGTTACCCGGCCCGCGCACCACCGAGGACCTGATCCTGCTCGACCGGTCCCCGCGCACCCACCTGGCGGAGAAGGCCACCGCCGCCGCGGTCGGGGTGCTGCTGCCCCCGGCCACCGTTGGGCTGCTCGCCGCCGCCGGCACCGGCCCCGGCACCGGCCCCGCACTTTGGCTGTCGGCGGTGCTGGGCGCGGCCGGGTTCTTCGTGCCCGACCTGGCCCTGCACAGCCAAGCCAACACGGCCCGCGCCGGCGCCCGCCACGCCCTGGCCGCCTACCTCGACCTGGTCGTGATCGCCCTCGCTGGTGGGGCCGGGGTGCAGTCCGCGCTGACCCGCGCCGCCGAGATCGCCCACAGCCCACTCACCGACCAGCTACGCGCCGGACTCGCCGAAGCCGACCTCGCCCACCGCCCACCCTGGCAAGCCCTCGCCAGCCTCGGGCATCGGCTACGGATCGGCGAACTGGAGGAACTCGCCGCCAGCATCCGCCTAGCCGGCACCGAAGGCGCCGCGATGCGCTCCACCCTGGCCACCAAGGCCGCCTCCATCCGCGCCCACGACCTCGCCCAAGCCGAAGCCGACGCCCTATCGGCCACCGAACGGATGAGCCTGCCGGTGGTGCTGCTGTTCGCCGGGTTCCTCATCGTCATCGGCTACCCAGCACTCGAACACGTGTTCGGCGTGCTGTAGATGGCCGCCCACTAGATAAGGAGAACCTCTCGTGCTGCTGCCGCCCATCGCCTACCGAGCCGCACTCACCCACCTCGCCCGCCGCCACCGCGGTGCGACCACCCGGTCAGATGCCGGCTATTCCACCGAGGCGGTGGTCGTCATCGCGCTGCTCGTCGCGGCCGCCATCGTCGTGCTGGGCATCCTCACCGTCAAACTCACCAACCGCGCCAACACCATCAACTTCTAATGCCAGCCCGCCGACCCGCAACAGACCGTCGCCGCCACGCCCACCGAGCCGGCGAGGGCGGTGGCGTGTCCGCGGAGCTGGTCGTGGCCACCCCGCTGCTGCTGCTGTTGCTGATGCTGGTCATCCAGACCGCGCTGTGGGCGCACGCCACCCACGTCGCTAATGCCGCCGCCGCATCCGGGCTCGAGGCCGCCCGCGCCCACGGCGGCAGCGCGGCCGCCGGCCACGCCCAGGCCGCGCATGTGCTGGCCCGCACCAGCCCATCCATCCTCACCGGCGTGAGCATCCACGCCGAACGCGGCCCCGGCACCGCCCGGGTCGACATCCGCGGGCAGGCGATCAACCTGATCCCCGGGCTGCGGTTCCCGGTCACCGCCCACGCCGTCGGCGTCACCGAACAGTTCCGCCCCGACATCCCCTAGACCAAGAGGCCCACACCAGCCGTGACCCCGAACCCAGTCCGAACCTGCGGCCGTGCCGACCGGCAGGCCGGATCGGTCGCGGTCGAGCTGACCCTGCTGTCGGTTCCGCTGGTCGTGCTGCTGCTGCTCATCGCCAGCTTCGGCCGGCTGTCCGGGGCCCGCCTCGAGCTGGCCACCGTCGCCGGTCAGGCCGCCCGCGCCGCATCCGTGCAACGCGACCCCGCGACCGCCACCGCCGCCGCGCGCCGCACCGCCCACGACGCACTCACCGACCCGACCGCACCCACCTGCGACACGCTGTCGGTCACCGTCGACATCACCCGCTGGCGACCCGGCGGCGCGGTCACCGTCACCCTCGGCTGCCGGGTCAACCTCGCCGACCTCGCCCCACCCGGAACACCCCAATCGCGGCTGCTCACCGCTCGTGCCATCGCACCCATCGACCTCTACCGCGGCCTCTCCGTTGGGTTCACGAATTCTGAAGTGTTCGCAGCGTCGAACCTAGGTCGTGAGGCGTGATGGTGCGCCGGTGTTGGACGGTCGGTTCGGCAACAGGCCGTCTGTGGCTATCGGGTGAGGCCGGTCAGGCGGCACAACACGGTGAATCCGTCGTCGCTGCCTGGCCAGTGCCGGCGGAGCGCGGCCAGCCCTGCGCGGCGGACGACGCTGCGCAGCACGGCGGTGGCGATGATGGCGTCGTCGGCGTATCCGATCACCGGGATGAAGTCGGGGATCACGTCGATGGGTATGGCCAGGTAGGCCAGCAGCAGCCACAGTCGGATCCGCACCCCACGAGGCAGCGTCCGGTCGGTGGCCAGCCACCTGAGCAGGCGCAACAGGTCGGGCAGAATCCGCACCGCCTCGCCCAGCATCGGCCCTCGCGGGCGCGCCAGCAGCAGGCCGGCGACCAGCAGCAGCCAGCACACCAGGAGGCTGGTTCCGACCGCGACGGCCAGGC
Source organism: Sporichthyaceae bacterium (assembly GCA_022616375.1). Lineage (GTDB taxonomy): Bacteria > Actinomycetota > Actinomycetes > JAKEEW01 > JAKEEW01 > JAKEEW01. The sequence continues at coordinate 3,535 of JAKEEW010000143.1, read as the reverse complement.
TCCACGCCATGACCATGGACGCTATCGGGCGAGCTGTAACGACCACGGTCCGAGCCCCGTGCGCGCACCTCAGCGAGCGCCAGATCCGCACGTCAGTTCACCCACACCCGCCCGGCTATCGCGAATCCCGGCGATCTTTCGACAATTCCGACGGACGGTCAATCAGCACGCCACTGACGACGAAGCCGACGTGTGCTGCGACACGCGCGGCTGCAACCCCGAACCGTTCCCACACACTCGCCACCGCGACAGCTCCGACGGCCGCGGCGGTCGCATATTCGGGCGGTGCGGCGTGAACACCGCAGCCGGTCCTCACCACCCGCTCGGCCACGCTCGGTGGGTCGGGAGTGGATTGGACCGTGACGCGGGTGTGGCCACCGCGTTCGTAGTAGTGCTGATGACCGCCCTGCTCGCCTTCGCCGGCCTGGTCCTCGACGGTGGGCTGCTACTCGCCGCGAAGGTCGACACCGTCACCCACGCCCAGGGGGCAGCCCGCGCCGGTGCGCAGGCCATCGACGAGATCCGCTGGCGCGCCGACGGGGTCATCCGGCTCGACCCGGCACGCGCCCGCGCGTCCGCCGCCGCGTACCTGCGTGCGGCCGGGCTGGACGGGCAGGTCAGCGTCGGCGCCGCCACGGTGCGGGTCACCATCCGGCGCACCCACCCCACCCAGATCCTGCAACTGGCCGGGCTGCGCTCCTGGGAGATCACCGAGACCGCCACCGCCACCCCCGTCGCCGGCATCTGAGGAGACTTCTATGACTGGCACCCCAGTGCGGCTGCCCTCGCGTGCCGCGATCACCACCCGCGCCGCCGGGTCCCTACTCGCGCTGGTGGCCCTGCTCGGCGGGGTTCCGGTGTTCCTGACCACCCAGATCGGGTGGCCACTCCCGCGGGCGATTCCGAGCTGGGAGCAGGTGCAGGTCTGGTTGGTCGTCGACGCGGTCGACGACACCACCGCGCTGAAGGTGCTGGCCTGCGTGGCGTGGATCGCCTGGGCGCAACTGAGCACCGCGGTCATCCTCGAAACCGTCGCCGCCGCCCGTCACACCACCACCAACCCGATCCGGCTGCTCGGACCCGCCCAACTACTCGCCGCCAGCCTGATGGGCACCCTGCTCATGCTCGCGGCCACCCGCAACACCCCGGTCGGCGGGCCACCGGCGACCCGGCCACCGCTGCTCACCGAGGCACCCGCCCACCCCACCGCCCCGGCAGCACCGCCCGCGCCACGCCCCGTCCCCCCGGAGGCGCTCGACTCGCCGGCCGCCGCACTCCGCCTGCCAGATCGCGCTGCGACCTACACGGTGGTGGCCGGGGACACGCTGTGGGACATCGCCCACACCCGCCTCGGCGACCCCCACCGGTGGCCGGAGATCTACCGCGCCAACGTGGATCGGGTCCAGCCCGACGGGCGGACCCTGCGCGACCCCGATTTGATCCTGCCCGGATGGCAACTTCGCCTGCCCGCACCTGCGACCCCCGAGGCATCTGTTCCTCCCCTGCGACCCGACCGGGAGCCGCCCACCGACGCGACCGACGCGGGCACGTCCGCGCCCACGTCCCCCGACCCGCGCGCAACCGGCACCACGCCGGCCACCGCACCCACTGCGCCCCACACCGGACCCACAGGGCCGAGCGGTGGGCAACACGCCCGCCCGCAACCCGACAGCGGGATCCGGCTACCTACCGGCGGATACGCCGGCCTCACCGCAGCCGCCGCGGTCGCCGCCGCGCTGACCGTCATCCAGCTGCGCCGACGCGTGCACCGCCGCCTCGACCAGCCCACCGCACCCCAAGCCGCCGCCCCCGGTGAGCCGGCCCGGACCCTGCGCCGGATCTGGCTCGCCGCCCACCGGCGCGGCACCGCCGACGACACCCAGCCCGAACCGCCGCTCCCCACTGAGCCAACCAATGGTGGACCGGTTCCGGTGTGGCCCTACCCGCCTGGGGTGCTGCCCGTCGGTGACTACCCCAACGGCACCGAACACACCGTCGACATTCCAGCCAGTGGCGGGCTCGGGCTCACCGGCCCGGGCGCGGCCGGGCTCGCCCGCTACATGCTGACCACCGCATTGGGCGCCGGAACACCGGTCCAACACGCCCACCACACCACCGTGCACATCAGCCGCGCCGACCTGACCGAGTTGCTCGGCGTCGACCCGCCCCCCGAGCCGCCGCCCCGGCTGCGCATCGCCGACACCCTCGACCGGGGCCCTGGCCCGCGCCGAGGCCGACCTGCTCACCCGCGGCCGACTCCTCGCCGCCTACCAACTACCCAACGCGGAACGGTTGCGCCGCGACCACCCCGACGAAGATCCACTGGCCCCGGTGCTGCTCATCTGCCGGCCCGGGCCTGCCGCCAGCCGGGTCCAAGCCATCCTCGCTCTCGGCGCCAGTCGCGGCATCGGCGGAATCCTCCTCGGCACCTGGCCACCCGGAACCACCTGGCACCTGCCTGCCCCCGAATCCGAAAGCGAACCCGGCGCCGCCGGCCCGCCCCCGAGCCTGCGCCCCTACACGCTGTCCTCCGACGAAACCAGCGCCCTACTGCAGATCTGGCGCGACAGCGTTGCCGCCACCAACCCACTTCCCGCGAGTGAAGCGGCTGGGCAGCGAGAGGACGCCGCCGACTACACGCTGGATGCGCCAGAGCCCGCCGAGGCACCCACCCCGAAGGACCAGCCGGTCCAGCTTCGGCTGTTCGGCCCGCCCAACCTGATCATCCACGGCACCGAAATCACCACCGGGCTACGCACCCTCGGCCGCGCCCTGCTGGTGTTCCTCGCCCTACACCGCGGCGGCGTCACCAGCGACGCCATCCACGAAGCCCTGTGGCCCGACCAGCCCAGCGGCCGGGCGCTCAACCCCACCATCAGCCGCGTCCGTGCCCTGCTGCGCACCCACACCGGACTGCCCGAAGCCGCGTTCATCACCAACACCAACGGGCGCTACCGCCTCGACCCCGAACTCATCGGCGTGGACATCTGGGCCTTCACCGACACCCTCGCCGCCGCCCCACCCGGCGACCACCCCGACCGGGCCGCCGCGCTGGAGGCGGCCACCGCCCTGTACACCGGCACCTTCGCCGACGGGCTGGACTACGACTGGGCCATCGCCCCCGCCGAAGACCTCCGCCTGCAAGCCGCCGCCGCCCTCGCCGAACTCGCCATCCTCACCGAACCAACAGACCCACAGCGGGCCGTTGCCGTCCTCGAACACGCGCTGCAGGTCGACGGATACAACGAGCAGCTCTACCAACGCACCATGCGCCTACAAACCCGGCTCGGCCAGCCCGACGCCGCCCGCCGCACCTACTGGCAACTCGAGAACCGGCTCTTCCAACTCGACCTGCAACCCAGCCCAGAAACCGAACGGCTCCGCGCCGAGCTCATCGGCACCACTCACAAGCCCCGTGACCGGCGGCCACCCGCCGCATAGCCCGGGATCGGCCGCAAAGCCCGGTTGGTCGCTCGCCGACCTGCTAGAAGAGGGTGTCCATGTCCTCCGACACTGAGTACTTGACGGGCCGTCG
>JAKEEW010000834.1 GCA_022616375.1 Sporichthyaceae bacterium | reverse complement strand
CGTCGCCGTGGGCCTTCCGCCGGGTAAACATCGCCTGGGCTGGCGGGTGGCAGCGGATCTGGGTGAGGGCGATGCGGTGCAGGGCGGCGTTGAGTTGGCGGTTGCCGACCCGGCTGAGCCGGTGTCGTTGGTGGTTGGACGACCAGACCGATAGTGGCGCGGCGCCGGTGTAGCGAGCGTAGGCGTTGCGGGAGGTGAACCGGTCGACACCGGCGGTCTCGGCGAGGATCTTCGCCGCGGTCAGTGGCCCGCAGCCGTGGACGGCCAGCAGCGAGGGAGCCAGCTGCTCGGCGAGTCTAGTGATCTCCGCGGTGAGCTGGTCGATGTCTTCGGTGAGTTGGCGGAGCCGGTCGAGCAGGACCCGGGCCAGTCGGGCGACCACGCCGTCCAGACCGGTCAGGCGGTCCTCGATCTTCTGGTAGGCGCTAGCCCGGTCCAGCGAGCGTGCGGCGGGATCCCAGGTTGGGTCGAGATCATGCAGGTACCAGCGCAATCGGCTGATCAGCCGGGTCCGTTCGGCCACCAGGGACTCGCGGTGGTCGACCAGCAGCCGCACCTCCCGCTCGGGGCCATCCAGGCGAGCGGTCGGCAGGTTCGGCTCGCGCAGGACCGCGCGGGCCACCGCCAGGGCGTCGATCGGGTCGGACTTGCAGAACGTGCGCGCGGAGTCGCGCACCTTGGCCATCAGCTTCGGCGGCACCCGCACCATCGACTCGCCGGCGGTAAGCAGATCCCGCTCAAGCCGCCGGGACAGGTGCCGGCAATCCTCCACCGCCCAGCGCCGGTTACCGCCGAACTGTTCGGCCCACCGCAGCAATCCCAGATGATCAGGGGTCGCGGTACCGACGGTCTTGGTGCCCAACGGCCGACCATGCTCGTCGACCCCAACCACAGTGTGGGTGCGCTTGTGCGCATCGATGCCCAGCACGACCATGGGTGTGTCTCCTTCGATCCTCGGAGGGGCCGCGGATCGGCCGGCGGGCATATCCCAGTTGGGGGCGACACGCTCCTCTCAAGCCACGCCGGCCGATCCTTCACATCCGGCGGGCCGCACTACGGACAGTAGCCACCGCGGGCAGACAACTTTGTTGACTGAACCCGCCGGACAGCAAACCGTAGACACTGGGATTCTTTGTGTGAGTAGCTCCGGCTAGTTGAGGTTGAGGCGGTCGCCGTAGGTGATGAGGAATAATCAAGACCTGTGGATCGGCGTGTCATGCGGTTTGCTGATTGCCTGATTCGTCGGGTCGTCCCGCCTTTGCACGGCAGGGGTTAGCGTTCGAGACCCTCGTCTCCACAACCCT
>JAKEEW010000833.1 GCA_022616375.1 Sporichthyaceae bacterium | reverse complement strand
TCCAAGCACGACGATCATCGACAGCGTGGTGCAGTTCGGGTTGGCGATGATCCCGCGCGGCCGCTGCGCCGCGGCATCGCCGTTGACCTCGGCAACCACCAGTGGCACCTGCGGGTCCATCCGGAACGCGCCCGAGTTGTCCACCGCGACCGCACCGCGGGCTGCCGCAATCAGCGCCCAGTGCGCCGACACCTCGTCGGGCACGTCGAACATGGCGACGTCGACGCCGTCGAAGACGTCCTCGGTCAGGGCCCTGACCTCGACCTCCTCGCCGCGCACGGTCAGCCGCCGGCCGGCGGAGCGGGCCGAGGCGACCAGCCGGATTTCTCCCCACACGTTCGCGCGGGTGGACAGCAGGTCGAGCATCACGGTGCCGACCGCGCCGGTGGCGCCGACGACCGCGAGCGTCGGCAGCGTCGGCGGCCCAGAGCGGTCCTGCGGCGAGGCGGTCGCTGTCATGCGGGGTCCCTGCGGAAGCGTGAGCGAAGCGAGCGGTTCCGTGGGGTGCTCATCGGCCGGTCCCTCCATACACGGTGGCCAGCTGGTCGGTCGAGTCGAGCTCGAAAGCCTTGTGTGCGGCGGCCACCGCGACCGGCACGTCCTGCTCCCGGCAGATGATCGAGATCCGGATCTCCGAGGTCGAGATCAGCTCGATATTGACGCCGGCGTCGGCCAGCGCGGTGAAGAACCGGGCGGTCACTCCCGGATGGGTGCGCATTCCGGCCCCGACCAGCGAGACCTTGCCGATCTGCTCGTCACACTCCAGGGCCTCGAAGCCGACGTCGTCCTGCACGGTCCGCAGGGCGGTCATCGCGGTCGGGCCGTCGGTGATCGGCAGCGTGAAGGAGATATCGGTCCGGCCGGTCGACGCGGTCGACACGTTCTGGACGATCATGTCGATGTTGAGCTCGGCCTCGGCGACCGCGCGGAAGATCTTCGCGGCCTCGCCCGGCTTGTCCGGGACGCCGACAACCGTGATCTTCGCCTCGCTGCGATCGTGCGCGACCCCAGCGATGATCGCCTGCTCCATCTGCTCTCCCTCGGTGTCTTTGACGACCCAGGTGCCCCCTTTGTTGCTGAACGAGGAGCGGACATGGATCGAGATGCCGTACCGCCTGGCGTACTCCGCGCTGCGCAGATTGAGCACCTTGGCGCCGCAGGCGGCCATCTCCAGCATCTCCTCATAGGTGATGCGCGGGATCGGCCGGGCGGTTGGCACCAGCCGCGGATCGGCGGTGAAGATCCCGTCCACGTCGGTATAGATCTCACACACGCTGGCCCCGAGCGCGGCGGCCAGCGCGACCGGTGTGATGTCCGAACCGCCCCGGCCCAGCGTGGTGACGTCCTTGGTGTCCTGGGACACGCCCTGGAAGCCGGCGACAATCGCGATCGCGCCGTCGGCCAACGCATCGCTGATCCGGCCCGGCGTCACATCGATGATCCGAGCCTTGCCGTGCTTGGAGTCAGTGATCACTCCGGCCTGACTACCGGTGAACGAGCGGGCCTCTTGACCCAGGTTGGCCACCGCCATGGCCAGCAGCGCCATCGAGATCCGCTCGCCGGCGGTGAGCAGCATGTCGAGCTCGCGACCGCTGGGCGCCGGCGAGACCTGCTGGGCCAGATCGATCAGCTCGTCGGTGCTGTCACCCATCGCCGAGACCACCACGACCACGTCATGGCCGGCCTTCTTGGTGTCGACGATCCGCTGGGCGACGCGCTTAATCCCGGCCGCGTCCGCGACCGACGAACCACCGTATTTCTGGACGATCAGGGCCACCTGTTGCTCCTCCGGGGTCGCGATCCCCGGGGAGTCTATCCAGCGGCCCAGGTCAAGCCCGGCGCCGTCCGCCCGCCGAGACGGAGAGTCGCTGCCCGGATCCTTCGTGATCTGTGAGTGTGTGGTTGCGGCTCGGCCTGGGTCGCGTAGGTTCGGCGCTGGTGATCATCGGGTGACTCGCTCGTGATTTGGCCGCTGTGGCGTGCCTTGGTAATGACCTGTCCCTGATGATCGCCGGCGCCGGCCTGACCGGACCTGTTGGCTTGATCAGAAGCCTGTCCGCGCCACGCGTGCGCGTGACCCGTCACAGATGTGCCACAGGGCCGGGTGCCGCGGGCCGACGCCGACGGTGTGTTTCCCCTCGCGGACAAGGAGAGCCACATGCTCAGGATGGCAGAACAGGTGGATGCGGTCATCGGCGCGGACACCCATCGGGATACCCACGCGCTGGAGCTGGCCGCGCCCAGCGGTGCCACGCTGGCCACGGCGACGGTTACCAATGACGCCGCGGGGTGTGCCGCCGCGGTGCGCTTCATCGCCGTGCACGCCCCCGGCCCGCGGCTGATCGCCGGGGTGGAGGGCACCCGCAGCTACGGCATCGGGCTGGCCCGGGCGTTGACCTCGGCCGGGATCACCGTGGTCGAGGTGGAACGACCGGCCCGGTCGGCCCGCCGCCGCGGTAAGTCCGACCCGATCGACGCACACCTGGCCGCGCTGGCGGTGCTGCGCATGCACCCCGACCGGTTACCCACCCCCCGCGCGGACGGGCCTCGGGAGGCGCTGCGCATCCTGCTGGCCGCCCGCGCCGAGCTGACCGGCACCAAAACCCGCCACACCAACCAGCTGCGGCACCTGCTGCGCACCGGCGAGGACACCGACCGGGACCTGGCCCGGGCCCGGCCCGGCGCCCACACCCTGGCAGTGATCGCCCAGCGGCCGCCCGAGCCGGGCCAATCCCTCGAGCAGCCATCCGCCGCGGTGAATGCGCCCGGCTGGCCACCGCCATCCTGGCCGCCCGGGCCGACCTGGCCGCCAACACCGCCGACCTGACCGGCATCGTCACCGGCATCGCCCCCGCCCTGCTGGCCATCCACGGCGTCGGCCCGGTCAGCGCCGCCCAAGCCATCGTGTCCTACTCCCACCCCGGCCGCTGCCGCAACGACGCCGCCTACGCCGCCCTCGGCGGGGTCAACCCGATCCCCGCCAGCAGCGGCCAAACCACCCGACACCGGCTCAACCGCGGCGGCGACCGGGCCCTCAACCAGGCCCTGCACACCATCGCAATGGCCCGCATGCGCGACTGCCCCACCACCCGCGCCTACCTCACCCGCCGACGCGCCGAAGGCAAAACCGACCGCGAAATCCGCCGCTGCCTCAAGCGCTACATCGCCCGCCAGCTCTACCGCCACCTCACCGCCGCCATGAGCGCTTGACAACACATAGAAGCGTCATTACCGGCGATTTGTGTAGTTGATCACCCAATTTGGGCGAATTGTCTGCACAAACCGCCGGTAATGATCCAGCGAGAGGGCGGAGCGCCGGGAACGCGGTCAGAGCTCGGCGGCCTCGGCGACCACCTCGGCGAGCAGGCGGTCCTCCTCGTCGATCTCCTTGCCGTACTCCCGGTCCATCCGGTCGTGCGCGATCACCGACTGAAGCGCCCGCAGGACCCCGCTCGCCGCCCCGCCCCAGCTGGAGAAGTAGGAGAACTGCCACCACCACAGCGCCTCGATCGGGCGATCGGCCCGGTAGTGCTTCAGCCCGTGCGCAAGATCGACAACGACGGAGACGATGTCGTCGGACAGCGAGCTGACCTCGACCGTGACGTCGGGGGCATACGGGTCGAAGACCTCGCGGTATTCGTCGATCGGGTCGAGCAGCTTGGCCAGCACCACCCGCAGGTCCTCGACGTCGGGGTCGTATCCGGGGTCGGGCTCGAACCGCTCCTCCGGGATCACGTCCCGGATCGCACCGAGCCGCCCGCCGGCGAGCAGGACCTGGCTGACCTCGAGCAAGAGCAGCGGCACGGCCTGGACCGGCTTGTGCGCTCCCGCGATCTCCCGGACCGCGATCAGGAAGCTCTCGACCTGGTCCGCGATCTCGGCAGCGAACTCGGTGAGATCATCTCCAACCGCGCCCACGGGCTTCTGGTCAGACATCGAGTAGTCGCCTCCCCTCGAAAGCACGGCCCAAGGTCACCTCATCGGCATACTCGAGGTCACCGCCAACTGGCAGTCCACTAGCCAGACGCGTTACGCGCAACCCCATCGGCTTGAGCAATCTGGCTAGATATGTCGCAGTCGCCTCGCCTTCGAGATTGGGGTCGGTCGCGAGGATCAGTTCGTTGACCTCTCCGTCCGCCAACCGTTGCATCAGCTCCCTGATCCGGAGGTCATCGGGACCGATCCCCTCAATCGGGCTAATTGCCCCACCAAGGATGTGATACCGGCCGCGGAACTCGCGGGTGCGTTCGATCGCTACCACGTCCTTCGGCTCCTCGACCACGCAGAGCACGGTCTGGTCGCGACGCGGATCGCGACAGATCCGGCACTGCTCGGCCTCGGCGACGTTGCCGCACACCAGGCAGAACCGGACCTTCTCCTTAACCTCGTTGATCGCGTCGACGAGCCGCCGTACGTCGTGCGGATCGGCGGACAGCAGGTGGAACGCCAGGCGCTGTGCACTCTTCGGCCCGATCCCGGGCAGCCTGCCCAGCTCGTCGATCAGATCCTGTACCGCGCCCTCGTACACCGTCGGCTCCGCTCAGCGCCCGCTCGCCCCAGGACCAAGCACGCCGCCGCCCGGCTCGGTGAGACCGCCGAACCCGCCAAGCCCTTCGGCGAGCGGGCCGAGCGCGTGCGCCTTGGCCTCCTTGGCCGCGTGGTTGGCATCCCGGACCGCGGCGATGACCAGATCGGCCAGCGTCTCGGTGTCCTCCGGATCCGCGGCCTGGGGATCGATGTCCAGCCCGACCAGCTCACCGGCGCCACTCACCCGTGCGGTCACCAGCCCGCCGCCGGCCGTGCCGGTGAACACGGTCTTGGCCAGCTGCTCCTGGGCCACCATGAGCTGCTCCTGCAGTTGCTGCGCATGCGCGAGCAACTGCTGCATGTCCTCCCCGCCAGGGAACACCTGATCTCCTTGCATTTGGCAACTATGCGGTATTTGTCCTCACCGGGGCCACCGGCTGCTCACCGCGCGCCCCGGCTCGAATCATTCGTGCGGAAGCTCCTCGATCACTGTCGCACCCAGCTCCCGGCTGAGCAGCTCGCGGCTGGACAGCCCGGAGTCGTCGGCCGGTGGGTCGTCCGGAGCCGGGAGGTCCGGCTCGGCCTCGGCCGCGGGATCGGCCGGAGCGGACGACGGCCCGCTCGCACCGCCTTGCCTCGGCAGCCGCCGGCGTTGACCCGGCGCCTCGCCAACCGTGGCGACCAGGCGACCGGCGCCCGGCTGGCTGGCCCTGGCATCCGCGGCACTCGCGCGCGAGCGGTCAGGGCCGGACGGTTGCTCCGACGCCGTTGGCGATCCCGGCTCGGCTACGCCCGGCTCGGTCCCACCGGCGGCCGGTCGGGAGCTGGCCGACGGTCGGGAGCTGGGCGCCGGCCAGTCGCCGGCCGGATCACCGCTGGCCGGACCCGCGACTTCGGACGCCGTGGCAGTGCCCGGACCGTCGCCGGACCCCGCACCGCCATGAGCGGCGTGGGCTCGCCCCGGATCGAGCACCGCATCGATCCGCCACTCCACTCCGAGCACCTCGACCAGCGCCTGGGCCAGGATCGCCTCACTGCCGCCGGTCACGAAGTTCTTCCGCTTGCCTTCGTTGCCGAACGCCAAGGTCAGCACGCCATTGCCGACCCCGATCAGGCTCACCTCGTCCAGCAGGGTCATCCAGGTGAACCGGCGCCTGGTCTTCACCGCCTCCAGCACGTCCGGCCACATCCGCCGGATCATCGCCAGATCTGGCGCACCCGGCGGGGCGGCCGCGGGTACCCGCACGGGCGCGGTATCTGCTGCTGGTGCGGCGACCTCGTCAGCGGCGGGCTCGGGCGTCACTGCAACCGGCTCGGGTGACGCCGCGACCGGCTCGGCCCGGGCCGGCTCGTCAAGCGCGGGCTCGGCGACCTTGTCCGACGGGGCCGACTCGACCGGGACGGGCTCGACCGGGGCCGACTCGACCGGGGCGGCCTCGACCGGGACGGGCGTTGCCGCCGGGGCCGTGGTCCTCGGCTTGGGTGCGACCGGGGATGGCCCAACCTCGCCGGCAATCGCGAGCCGGCGCTCCAGCCGATCCAGCCGGGCAAATAGTGCGCTCTCGTCATCGTGCGCGCCGGGCAGCACGATCCGGGCGCAAGTGAGCTCGAGCTGCAGGCGCGGAGCGGTGGCGCCGCGCATCTCGGTCAGCCCGGTGTTGACCAGATCGGCGGCCCGGGTCAGGGCGGCCGAGCCCATCTGGCTGGCCTGCAGCTGCATCCGGTCGAGCTGGTCGGTCGGGACGTCGATCAGCCCGCGATCCGCCGCATCCGGCACCGCGGCCAGGATGACCAGGTCGCGCAGCCGCTCGAGCAGATCCTGGGCAAACCGGCGCGGATCGTGCCCGCCATCGATGACCCGCTCGACCACCGCGAACACGGCAGCACCGTCGCCGGCCGCGAACGCATCCACCACGTCGTCGATGAGTTGTGCGTCGGTGTATCCGAGCAGCGCGATCGCAAGCGGATAGGTCACCCCATCCGGACCGGCGCCGGCCATCAGCTGGTCGAGCACGGACAGCGCATCTCGAACCGAGCCACCACCGGCACGCACCGCCAACGACAGCACGCCGGGAGCGACCGCGATCCCTTCGCGCTCACAGAGCTCGGCCAGGTAGTCGCGCATCGCGCCGGGCGGCACCAGCCGGAACGGGTAGTGATGGGTGCGCGATCGGATCGTCCCGATCACCTTGTCGGGCTCGGTGGTCGCGAAGATGAACTTCAGGTGCGGCGGCGGCTCCTCGACCACCTTCAGCAGGGCGTTGAACCCTGCCGAGCTGACCATGTGCGCCTCGTCGATGATGTAGATCTTGAATCGACTGCTCGCCGGGGCGAAGAACGCGCGCTCTCGCAGATCGCGGGCGTCGTCCACGCCACCGTGCGACGCCGCGTCGATCTCTACGACATCGATGCTGCCCGGCCCACCCCGGCCCAGATCCAGGCAGGACTGGCACTGCCCGCACGGCTCGGGAGTTGGGCCCTTTTCGCAGTTCAGACAGCGAGCGAGCAGTCTCGCGCTGGTCGTCTTGCCGCAACCCCGCGGACCGCTGAACAGATAGGCGTGATGCACCCGATCGTTCTTGATGGCCTGCTGAAGCGGGCCGGTCACGTGCTCCTGCCCGATGACCTCGGCGAAGGACTCCGGGCGATAGCGGCGGTACAGGGCGAGTGACACACCCCGACCTTAGCCGGGTGCTCTGACCGTTTGACCGGGAGCGGAGAACTTAACCGGAGCACCGCACAGAAAGACCCCCCGCGTACCCGTCAGAGCCCACTTACCCTTGCTGCCTTCCGGCCCTGGGGGATTGGGTGGGGTAACGCCACACGAGGGGTCCGGCCGCCACTATACGTGACCAGGCGTCCCCGGTCCTCGCGAGGCACCGTGACCATGATCTGGTGAATCCGATGCCGGCTAGCCGACGCTGGGTTCACCAGATCATGACCGCGATGATCGACTCAGCATCGCCGCGTCGGCTCCGGTACCCTCGGCGACGGAGGATTCGCCTAGTGGCCTAGGGCGCACGCTTGGAAAGCGTGTTGGGAGCAATCCCTCAGGGGTTCAAATCCCCTATCCTCCGCCAGTTGCGATCTTCGTCGATCTAGGGCGGATCCGGTCGATCGGGTCCGCTTCGGCATCTGGCTGGATAACCGGCGGCGGCGTTTGCGGGCGGTGCCGAACACTCCGCGCATGATCTCCCGGCCCAGGACTGTCGCGGCCGACACCGCAACGGCCTTGATGACCCTGGACTGCACGTCCTCCGGCGCTCTGGTGGTCCGCCGAGACCGGGCCGGGGTGCGAGCGGGCTCCGGAGCCGGGGCCGGCACCGGCGCCGCGGCCGTGTCATCGGCGGCCGGCGTCGCCGCCGGCAACCGGGCGGCCAGCATCTCGTGCGCGGAGTCCCGGTCCACCTCTTGCCCGTACTTCGCCATCAACGAGGACGCCGCAACCATCTGGCCGACCACCTCCTCGCCGCACGGTGCCATCAGGCTGACCGGCGCCCGGAGCCGGGTCCACGCCACCGGAGTCGGCGCTCCGGACTCGGAGAGCACGGTGATCACCGCCTCGCCGATCCCGAGCTGGGTGAGCAGTTCTTCCAGGTCGTAGCCGGAGCGCGGGAACGTCGACACGGTTGCCTTCAGCGCCTTCGCGTCGTCCGGGGTGAACGCGCGCAACGCGTGCTGCACCCGGTTGCCGAGCTGGGCGAGCACGTCGGCAGGCACGTCCTTGGGGGTCTGGGTGACGAAGAAGACGCCGACACCCTTCGATCGGATCAGCCGCACGGTCTGCTGGATCGCGTCCAGGAACGCCTTGGACGCCTCGTCGAAGAGCAGATGCGCCTCGTCGAAGAAGAACACCAGCTTCGGCTTGTCGATGTCGCCGACCTCGGGCAGCGACTCGAACAGCTCGGCCACCAGCCACATCAGGAACGTCGAGAACAGCGCCGGCCGGTCCTGGACCGAGGTCAGCTCCAGGATCGAGACCATGCCCCGCCCGTCCGGCGCCAGCCGGATCAGGTCGGCGGTGTCCAGCTCGGGCTCGCCGAAGAACGCGTCGGCGCCCTGGTCCTCGAACGCGATGAGCTGGCGCAGGATCACCCCGGCGGTTGCCTTGGACAGCCCACCCAGCGCCTTGAGCTCGGCGGTGCCCTCGTCCGAGGTCAGATGTTGGATGACCGCGCGCAGGTCCTTCAGGTCGAGCAGCGGCAGGCCCTGCTTGTCCGCGTAGTGGAAGACCAGCCCGAGCGACGACTCCTGCACGTCGTTGAGGCCGAGCACCTTGGCCAGCAGGGTCGGGCCGAACGAGGTCATGGTGGCGCGGATCGGAACGCCCTTGCCCAGACCGCCGAGTGAGAAGAACTCGACCGGGCTGCTGGCCGGCATCCAGTCCTGGCCGACGTCCGCGGCCCGCTGAGTGATCTTGTCGTTCGGCTCACCGGGTGCGGCCATGCCGGACACGTCACCCTTGATGTCGGCCAGGAACACCGGCACTCCGAGCGCGGCCAGCTGTTCCGCGACGAGCTGGAGAGTCTTGGTCTTGCCGGTGCCGGTCGCGCCGGCCACCAGGCCGTGCCGGTTCAGCATCTCGAGCGGGATCTTGATCTGCACGTCCGGCCGGGCGGTGCCGTCCACGACCAGCGCACCGAGATCGAGCGCGGGCACGTCGAACGTATAGCCCTCTGCGATCTTGTCGACCTGGTCGTCCGGAGCCGGCTTTGCCTTGGCCACGTGCCCTCCCCACCCGCAGGCGCCTGCGCCACGACTCTAGGCAGCCGCACCGGGCAGCGCGGAGAAGATCGCACGAGTGGGCGACCTGGTTGAGTACACTCGATCTTCGTGATCTTCAAGAGGATCGGCGACGGGCGACCGTATCCGGACCACGGGAAGAACGCCAGGGCCTGGGCTGAGCTGGCGCCACGTCAGGTGCGCCTGGACGAGCTCGTCACCACCAAGCGCCAGCTCGACCTCGAGGCGCTACTCGCCAGCGACTCCACGTTCTACGGCGACCTGTTCGCACATGTCGTGCAATGGCAGGGCGAGCTCTACCTCGAAGACGGTTTGCACCGAGCGGTCCGCGCCGCACTGCACCAGCGCAACACCCTGCACGCCCGGGTGCTTGACCTCGATACCGCCACGTTAACCGCGCCGTCCACGCCCAGCGCGGCCACGGCCGAGTAGTCCGGCACCGGGCCAACACTCGCCCATGTGGGTGCTGGGCGAGCCTGGCGCGGCTCAATAACCTGCACCCATGAGCTTCTTCACGCCCCTCGGAGAAGGCGGGAAGCTCGTCCAGAAACGTGCTCCGCGGTCGTACTACCGCAGCCCCTGGCCGCGCCGGATCCTGCTGCTCACACTCGCCACGATCGGGTTGAGCGCGGTCACGCTCGGGATGTGGCGGTTGACCGGATTCAACCTGGATCGCAACGGACACGCGGACTCGTTCGCGTGCCCGGATCCGCAGCCGGCCAGCGAGCTCCCGCCGGTGGCCAGCAAGGTCAAGGTCAACGTGTACAACGGGACGCCGGAAAGCGGCCTGGCCTCGGTGGTTGCCGAGGAGATGGCCAGGCGCGGCTTCCAGGTGCTCGGGATCGCAAACGACCCGCTGGCCAGCTACGTCCCCGAGCCGTTCGAGCTGCGCGCCGGGCCGAAGGGTGCCAAGCAGTTGGAGGTCGTCGCGGCACACGCCCCGGGCGGAGTGGTGGTCACCGATCGCAAGCGCAAGGACGCGACGGTAGATCTGGTGGTTGGTGACGGTTTCACCCGGCTTGCCGATCCCGAGAAGGCGATTACCGCGCTCTCCGGTCCGCAGGGACCGCCCGGAATCTGGTGCCCGGGCATGGTCGAACCGTCGCCGGTTCCCACCGCGTCACCGTCGTAGGCGGCTCGATTCGGT
>JAKEEW010000832.1 GCA_022616375.1 Sporichthyaceae bacterium | reverse complement strand
GTCGTTGCTGGCGATCAGTCCGTTGCCGAGGTACAGGGCGGCGTGCCCGGCCGCGCCGATGTTCCAGTAGAGGATGGCGCCGGCTGGGATGGTCCGCTCGCCCGGGTGCCTGTACGCGGCGGGCAGGGTGAGCCAGTGGGACAGCGCCGTGGGCGAGCCGGAGTGGTGCCACCCGTAGGACCGTGCAGTGAACGCAAGGCAGCGCCGGTACCAGATGCCGGGCCCGAGGGTGGCCGCTCTGGCGTAGGCGATCGCCTCAGCAGGTGTCCGCAGGTTGGGCAGCGGAGACCGCACACCGTCGGTGGCGTCGCGGAACGCTTCCAGCGACTGGCCGCGAGCTGGGGATAACAGCCCCGTCGGCACCGGTGTGGCTGCGAGCGCGGCAACCCCGATGGGAACGGCGAACAGCCCGACGGCGGCGAGACCACCGGCTGCGAGAACGATCCACGCGCGGGCCCGCATCGTCACTCCCTGGCTGGGCTGCGGTCGTTGGCTGGTGGTGCTCTTGCCAGTGTTCGGGGTCGGACGTCTGGGCAGGGTCTGGGCACGGTCTGCCAATCCGTGGAATCGGCTTGGCAAGGGTCGACTGCCCAGACCGGGTCTGGCGCATGGTGCCTTCGACGGAATGGGAGGGCACCATGTTCGACTCGAGTACGACCTACCCGATGACAGCGCCGATGCCGAACCAGGACGGCGGGCGCGCCATACAGGACGCCAGGATGGCTCGCCTTCGCGACCGGCTCGCGGTTCCACCCAAGCCCGCCGGCTTGGTGGTCATCGGAGCGCACGGCGGCGCCGGGGCCAGCACGGTTGTGACGCTGCTGGACCCGGGCCGCACCGGCTGGGCGGTCGAGGTACCCCGCGGCGAGGGCCGCATCCCGGTGACCCGGCACCCGATCGTGGTGGCCCGCTCCACCGCGTACGGGGTGGCGATGCTCGCGCAGCTGCTGACGTCGTGGCCGCGGCGGCTGGACCGGCCTTGTCTTGTGCTGGTTGCCGACGCGCCGGTCCCGCCGCCATTCGCGGTGTCGTTTCGGCTGGCTGCGCTGCATGCGCAGATCTCCGGGATGGTGCTGGTCCCGTACCTGCACAGGTTGCGTACCTGCGACTCGCCGGCCGACACGGTCCGCCTCGCGGTGGCAACGAGGGCCGGCATGCAGCTGCGTATCCGGCTGGTCGAGCTGCTCGACGCGGACGATGGAGGCCCCGATGCGTAGCGCCTCCCTGCTTCGCCTCGGGGTGCAGCTGTCTGTTGCGCTGCAGCCCGACCCG
>JAKEEW010000831.1 GCA_022616375.1 Sporichthyaceae bacterium | reverse complement strand
CGACGCCGCCGACAGGACTCGCTGGGCCGACTGACCCCCACTGAGTTCGAGACCATCATGACCGCACCGGCCACTCAAGCCGCGTGACCGAACCTGTCACCCGTTCGTGCAGCAGACCCAAAGGATCACCGTCCGCAAGCTGTTTCGTCTCCTACAACAACGCCAGAACCCTCCCGGTCCAGCCCCCGAACCCCTTAACGGCACATAGCAGCGTCACAGGGCATCAGAGCCCTCAGTTCAAACCAGCGCGACTCAGGCTGGCCGGCAGGCCGCAGATGCGGGCGTCGGATACCTGCTCCTCACCCACCTCTTGCCAGGTACAGCTAGCCGTCCACCTCCGGCACCAGGATCACGTGGCTGCTCGGGCCAACCGGCGTGCCCAGCAGGCTGCACCGCCCGAGCGGGCGGCAGTGGTAGTACGACTCGGTGGCGGGGTCGGTGGCGACCAATGCGCCATCCGTGGTCCAGAACACCGCACGGGCGCCCGGCGGCAGATTGATGCGGCGTGGTGACCAGTCGCCGGCGCGGATGTCGGATGTCCGTACCAATTCCAGCGTGCCGTCGGGTCCGTTGAAGACCCCCCAAGCGCCGTCGGACGACACAAGGCCGTCCCGTCCCCAGTCACGCCGGAACACCGCGCAGTGGCCACTACTCCGCACCGGTGTCAGCGCAGCGATGGACACAAGATCCACACATTTGACCGGTGGATCGACGTTGACGGTGACCTCGCGGAGTACCCGACCATCAGTGGTCACGCCCCAAACGCTGATGGGTTT
Organism: Sporichthyaceae bacterium; assembly: GCA_022616375.1. Lineage (GTDB taxonomy): Bacteria > Actinomycetota > Actinomycetes > JAKEEW01 > JAKEEW01 > JAKEEW01. Next base: position 3,477 of record JAKEEW010000831.1, on the reverse strand, counting down.
GTCGGTCGAGCGTAGTTTCCCGGTGTCGAGATTCCAGGTGTACGACGTTGTCGCGCTGATATCTCCGGATACTTCACTGGTCACAACCAGGTCGCCGAGAACCCCCTTGGTGCTCGAGCCGGCGCCTACCCGGACTGAGCGGATCTGGCGTAGCGAGGGCAGCTCGTACGCGGTGACGAGGTCCGGCTCCACCGTGCCGTCGGCAACAAGGGTGCGACCATCGGGTGAAACGGCGAACGTGCCGCTCAGCGCACCGATCCGGACGGGATCGGTGCCCGGGCGAATCGACCACAGCTTGCCGCCAGTCGTTTCGGCGTGCGTCTCGACCAGCCAGCCGCTCGGTACGCGTACCGCTCGCCACGGTTGCTCGCCGGCCGGCAGTCCGAGCGTGAACGGATCGCCGTCGTGCGGGATGAGCTGCCCATCGGCGATGACGTCCAGGCCCGCTGAACCGGGTGGCATGCCATCGGGCGTCTGTGTGCCAGTCTCGGTCGAGGGGCCGCCGGTTGCCTGCTGGACTTGTGGCTGGCCGGCCAGCAGGCCGTTCGTCGTGAGCGGGGTGGCCGCGGCAACGACTGCGGCCACCATCATCCCGGCGGCGATGGTGACGCGGCGGCGAGCGCGGGTCTTGTGCCCCGCCGCGATCAGGTCGTCGGCGGTGAATCGGGACCCGGCGATGGTGGCCGCCCGGCCGGCGAGGGTTTGCTCGAGCCGACGCTCGACCCGGTCATTCATGTGCGCACTCCAAGATTGGTCTCGTCGTTGGCCAGCCGCTGGCGCAGCGTCGCTAAGCCGCGGGAAGCGTGACTCTTGACGCTGCCGCGGGCGATTCCGAGCGTCTCAGCGATCTCGATCTCAGACAGATCCTCGTAGTAGCGCAGGACGAGTACGGCACGCTGCCGGGCCGGAAGCGCGACCAGAGCCGACCACATCGCATCTCGCTCGGTCCACGGACCGAACTGATCGGAGTCCGTTCGTTCAGGGAGGTATCCAACCGGCTGCGGGCGGCGCTGTCGGCTACGCCACCAGGACGTGGCAGTGGTGGCGATGATGCGGCGCACGTAGGCGTCCACCGCGCCCGGATCCCGGATCCTGGACCAGGCCAGGTAGGTCTTCACCAGCGCGGTTTGCAGCAGGTCCTCGGCCTCGACGGGATCGCCTACGACCAGGTAGGCGAACCGAAGCAACGCGGTCGAGCGGGTCGCGACCAAATCGCGAAACGCTGTCTCGTCTGCGCTGTCCACGCTACTCCCTGCCGAGTGGGGCCGCCGTGCTACCAACAGGACGCCAGTAGTTCCGATCTGGTTGTCTGTCGGGCCCGGCACTTCGGGTTATAGCTCGGAGTGCGGGCAGTTCACGCATTCGGCCAGCCCGAGTAATACTACGATTTGCGCACCGCCTAATCCTTGCGCTAGCTGGCCTCGCCCCTTCACCCTGTGGCGAGTACCGGGTTGAAATTGGGCAGGCGAGACGAGCCAAACTGTGGCCGAACCGGTGAGATCGGTCGGCGGCTTCGGGAGTGTGGCACCGAGGTGCTGCAGCTGGTGCGCTTTGCCCAGCGCGTCCAGCAATGCGGCCGGCGCAGCCACGTGGGGATGGTGATGACCGCGCCGACCCGGGTGACCGTGTTCGCCGGGGCGGCGACCATGCTGGTGGCGCTTTCGCTGACGCTGGTGTACGCAACCTCGACCTGGTTCTGGCACAGCCTCGGCGCCGTTATCGTGGTCGGCTTGGTTGGCGCCGGGCTGCGGCGCGCGTCCGCGCCCACCGCGGTGACCATCCTGGTGCAGCTGCTGGCGATTTTCGTCTATCTCGGCTGGCTGTACTCCGACGACATGATCTTCGGACTGCTCCCCGGCCCGGGCGCGATCCAGGACTTCGGCGCGCTGTTGCGCAGCGGCCTGGCGGACGCGGATACGTACGCGCCCAGGGTGCCGGAGACCACCGGCCTGCTGCTGCTCACCGTCGGTGGGGTGGCCCTGGTCGATCTCGCGGTGGACGCGGCAGCTGCGACGTTTCGGCGGGCCTCGCTGGCCGGACTACCGCTGCTGGCGCTTTACACCGTGCCCGCATCCATCCTCGAGGACGGAATCCCGTGGCCGCTGTTCCTGCTCGGCGCGCTCGGATACGTCGGACTGCTCATCGCCGACGGCCAGGAACGGCTGGTGCGATGGGGCCGGCCGCTGATCGCCGGCCTGAGCGCGGAGCGCGCCGGGCGCGCGACCTCGACGTCGAAGGTGGACACCACGCCGTTCGGGCAGGTCGGCCGCCGGATCGGCGCGGTCGTGATCGGTCTGGCGATAATCGTGCCGGCGCTGCTTCCGATCACCGATGGACTGCTGACCGGCGGGGCCGGCGGGCTGTTCGGCGGCAGCGGCTTTGGTGATGCCAACGCCAAGAACGTCAGCCTCAACCCTTGGGCCAGCATGCGGCGCAACTTCTTCGACACGAAGGACGTCGAGGTTGCCCGACTGATCAGCAACGCCAACCCGGGCGATCTGTACCTGCCGGTGGCCACCCTGGATGTGTTTGACGGCATCGAGTGGCGGCTGTCCCAGCTGATCACCGACCGGCTGGACAACGGTTTGCCCCGGCCGGTCGGGCTGTCCGACCAGGTCGAGCGCAAGGAAGTCATCACCCAGGTCGAGATAACCGACGCGTTCGAGTCGTATCACCTGCCGGTGCCATATCCGTTGACGAGCCTCGACATTGACGGCTCGTGGCTGGTGGAACGGAACTCGCACAACATCCTCAGCGCTCGCGGGCCGAGCCAGGTCACCGGTCGCAGCTACATCGCGCGGAGCCTGGTGCTGTCGCCGACGCCGCAGCAGCTCATGGAAGCCCCCGGGCCGCCCGCTCATCTGCGCCGTTACCTCAAGCTGCCCGACCAGCTCCCACCGATCGTGCGTGCGCTGGCGACCAGCGTGACCGCCAGTGCGAAAACCCCGTACGACCGGGCGCTGCGGCTTCAGGCCTGGCTGCGCGATGACGAAAACTTCCGCTACTCCACCGCACCAGGCCGTGAAGGCAACGGGCTCAGCGCGATCGAGACCTTCCTGCGTGACCGTACCGGGTACTGCGAGCAGTTCGCCGGCACGATGGCGGTCATGGCCCGAATGCTTGGCATCCCGGCCCGGGTCAACGTCGGCTTCGCCGCCGGCGCCCGGCAACCGGACGGCAGCATCTCGATCACCACCAGGGACGCACACGCCTGGCCCGAGCTGTATTTCGAGGGCGCCGGCTGGATCCGGTTCGAGCCGACGCCGTTCTCGGCCGACCGTGGTGGCCCGCCGTCGTATGTGGCCGCGCCAGCTGCCAGCCAGGCGACCACCGGCCCGAGCGACGAGCCAACCGCAAACCCCAGCGGCGGCGGTTCGCCTAGTACTGCAGCCTCACAGTGTGATCACGGTCGGCGTGTCGTGCGGCCGTGAGACGGCCACCGCGTGATGCTTCGGGTTGTGTATGGACTCGAAGCGG
>JAKEEW010000830.1 GCA_022616375.1 Sporichthyaceae bacterium | reverse complement strand
GGTGTGCGCCAGGGTGGGCGAGTGCGCGGCGGCGCGCCCGGCGTGCACCAACGCAGCGGTTTGGCCTTTGGCTAGGTCTAGCTGGTAGCCGGCAATTTCGGCGCCGAGGGTGTCGAGGATCCAGTGGTAGGGGGCGGAACCGGTGTCGGTGCGGGGCCGGAACCGGTCGAGCACCCCGAGCTGGCGAAGGGTGGCCAGCCGGTGCTGCGCCCAGCGGGTCGAAGGGCCGGTGCGGGTGGTGTAGAGCAGGTCGGTGATCTGGTGGGTGGTCAGCACCCGATGCTCGACCAGGTAGGAGATCACAGCCCGATCATTTGGGGTGAGCCGGGCGATGACATCAAGGCTGCGGGTTCGCCGAGGGGTGGTCACGGGTGTCCCCGTGAGTCTGCCCTGCGGGCGGGACGAGCCCGCCCAGGTCGGCGCGAGTGTGCCGGGTCGGATGTGCGCTCGGTTCTTAGCCCGGGCTCGGATCCGAGCAGTGGATCGGCTACTGGTTCGAGCTCGGATGCGACGTCGCGGGTTTCGACACGGGTGACCTCGGGGCTGCCCAGGGCCTTGAATCGGGCGGCGGAGGCGGCCCGGATGTGTTGCGCGTGCCCGAGCACTGGCGAGGGTGGGCGGGTGCGCAGCGTGCACGCGGGGGTGTGCCGCCCCTGGTGCATCAGCCGTGCGGCGGCGGTGAATGCATCCAGGCGGGCCAGGTCGGTTTCGTCAAGTTCGGGCGCGGTGTGCCGGGCCAGAACGTGGGCGTCCTCGGGGCTGATGGTGAAGTACAGCTTGTTGCGCGCGTTCGCGGAGATCGCGGCGGCGATCTCGCGGGGCAGCTGGGCGAGGTCTTGGTGGGCGAGCACGAGGGACAGCCGGTAGCCGCGGGCCTCGGCGAGCATCTCGTCCAGGGCGCGGGGCAAGGTTAGGAAGTTGTGCGCCTCGTCCAGGTACAGGGTGGTGTCGACGCGGGCGTGTTGTCCTTGGCGGGCGCGGGCGGTGGCGGCCTGCCAGATCCGGGCGACCAGGAAGCTGCCGAGCAGCCGGGAGGTGTCCTCGCCGAGTTCGCCCTTGGGGATGCGGGCGAGCAGGATCTGCCCGTCGAGCACCTTGCGCATGTCCAGGGTAGAGATGGGCCAGGCCACGGTGGCGCGCACGAACGGGCGCAGGGTGAAGGTGCGGATTCGGGACAGCACCGGCCCGACCACCTGGGACCGCAAGGCGACGGTGAGCGAGTCGTACCAGGACCAGAACCCCCACAGGTCGGCCTCGTCGCGGGGCAGGTCGGCCACGAGCGGCGCCCGGTAGACGGGGTTGTTGAGCAGCTGCGGCACGATCGCCAGGCTGGTCCGCCCGGCCCGCACCAGGGTCAGGCAGGCCGAGCGGAGCACGTCGTCGGCGCGGGGCCCCCAGTGCCGGGAGTAGATGTTGCGGAAGATGCCGACCACGTTGTCCACCACCAGGTCGTGGTCTGGGCCTTCGAGCACGTTGAAGGTGGGGCTGTACGGCTGCCACGGGTCGTACACCGACACCTTGTCGGCGAGGTGGGCGGGGAGCCGGTCGAGGATGTCGACCACCAGGTCGCCCTTGGGGTCGATGACGACCGCGCCGCGGCCGGCCTTGGCGTCGTCGACCACCAGGTGGGCGAGCAGGGTGGACTTGCCGCACCCGGTCAGCCCGAGCAGGTGGGTGTGGTGGCGCCACTGGTCGACCGGGGCGGTGACCGCCCGCCCGTCGGTGTCGGCGTGGCCGAGCACCCGGGTGTGGCAGCCGCCGCCGGTCAGCTCCACCGGCGCGGGCACCGGCCGGGCCCGGGCCCGGGACAGCCCGGGAATCGACTCGTCGAGCGGGAGGTGCGCGAGTGCGGCGAGCTCGGCGACACCGACGGTGAACCCGCGCCGCCAGCTCCGCCCGGCGAGCACCTGTTGCGGGTAGCGTTCGCGGGCGGCGATCTGCACGACCCCGGCCCAGCCCTCGCCGCGCTGGTGGCGTGGGCGAGCAGCGGCCGCAGCGGGTCAGCGTCGAAGTCGGTGCGCAGCGGCACCGGCTCGGCCATGGCCGAGCCAGCCAGCCGGCCTCCGCGGTCCAACCGGCGGGCAGCGGCGGTCGACGGTGAGGGTGGCACCGGGCCAGGCGGCGGTGACCGCCCGGCACAGCGGGCCGGCCGAGACCGGGCCCGGCACCCACACCGCAACACCGACCCGCCGCGCGGTCCACTGGTACTCCCACGCGATGTGCGGGCGGGGCTCCAGCAGCCGCCGCCAGCGGCTGCGGTGCAGCAGCCCGGGCAGGTGCGCCCACAGCGCGGCCGCACCCGTAGGATCCACCACCGGTGGGGGGTGGATGCGCAACACCCGTGCTTCTGTGTGCCAGCACACCCGCGCGGCGTGGCGGGCCCGGACGAGGTACGCGCCGAGTGCGGTCGGCGACCAGGCTCGGGCGCCGCGGCGGTCACGGCCAAAGGCTGGTTCACCGGCGCCAGTCCCGATCCGGCGGCGAGGAGTCCTGCTCGTACCGGGGGTCGGTGTGCACCAGCTCGTGTTCGGCGGGAGAGGCGAGAGCCTGGAAGCCACCCGGGCGCCGCCGGCGATGAGCAGCCCGTCGCCGCGGCCGGCGGACAGCAGGTAGCCGCGCTCGGTTGACGCATGTCTCCACGGTGTTGCACTGGCGACGTCGACCAGGGTGGAACCCGCCAGTGTGATCCGCACCACCGAGGTGCACGGATATCTAGCGACGCAGGACCCTGGCCTCGGTACCAGCCAAGCGTGCGGCGGAAGGCGCGGACCTGATGCGAAGATTGGGCGTCTCGTGCGCAGCCTGAGCACCGCGAGTTACGGCCAAGGGGAGACGGTGATCGTCTACGTGAACGAGGCAGTCGGCGCAGACCGCACCGAAGCGCTCTTGTGGGCTGCCCCTACAGGGCCGCTTCCCGCACCACCGATCGACACCAAGGTTCAGGTGCTGCCTATCGGTGAACTGCACTGGCCCGACGCCGAGCGCCTGTTCCTCAGGCTGCTGCATGCGGTCCGGCCGGTCCAGTACGCCAAGCTCTTTGGCGTTCCGGGTCAGGCCCAGGCCGGTATCGATGCCTACGCTCGGCTCCCGCTGGACCTGACAGATGGTGAAACCGGTGGCCGGGACTACATCACCCTGCAATCCCGGCGGGTCAAGTCACTGACCGAGGCAGAGGTCAAGAGCGCTGTTGACGACTTGCTGAAGGGCGAATGGGCCAAGAAAACGGCGGCGTTCTACTTCGCTACCTCGTTCGATCTGCAGGACACCAAGCTCGATGTCGCGATCCGCGAGCAAACCGAACGCC
>JAKEEW010000012.1 GCA_022616375.1 Sporichthyaceae bacterium | reverse complement strand
GCACGGGCGGCACCTTCCTTGGACTCGAAATGGTTCAGCACGGTCTGGTGCGACACGCCCGCCGCCTGGGCGATCGCGGCCAGGGTGATGTCCTCGTAGGGCTGCTCCAGCGCGAGCCGCAGCGTCGCCTGGGCGATACGGTCGCGCGTGGCGGCCACCCCCTCGGCCCGCGCACGCATCGTGTAGGGACGCCTGTCAGAAGATTTCATTTGACCATCGCTCAACCATGTCGGTATCGTACACCGTATGGCTAGAGTAGCAGTCAAGCGAAATTGGAACGGCGGCAGCGGTGGCAGCGGGAGCATCCATGGGGTTGACCCGTAGGCAGGTGTTGCGGCTGGCCGGCGGTGCGGCCGTCCTGGTGCCGGTCGCGTCCGCGTGCGGCGATTCGGGGAGCACCGGCGTGCTGCTGCGCAGCCAGGCCACGCTACCGGAGCCGTTCAGCGTCCCGCTGCCGCTGCCCCCGGTGCTCACCCCGGTGCGTCGCGATGCGACCACCGACTACTACCAGCTCACCCAGCGGCCGGCAACGGTGGAGATCCTGCCGGGGTACTCCACGGAGGTCTGGGGCTATGACGGCCGGTTCCCTGGCCCCACGATCCGTTCGCGCAGCGGCCGCCGGGTGGTGGTGCGCCACCGCAACGAGCTGCCGGTGCCGGTCTCGGTGCACCTGCACGGCGGCAAGACCCCACCCGAGCACGACGGCTACCCCACCGATCTGGTCCTACCGGTCGGCGGCTGGACCGGCGCCGCCCACAGCGGCCACCACAGCCTGGGGGTGAAGGACTACGTCTACCCGCTTGACCAGCCGGCCGCCACGCTGTGGTATCACGACCATCGGATGGATTTCACCGGCCCGCAGGTTTGGCGCGGCCTTGCCGGGTTCCACCTCGTCACCGACGACGCCGAGGACGCGCTGCCGCTGCCCAAGGGCGATCACGACCTGCCGCTGCTGCTGTGCGACCGGGCGTTCGCCGCTGACGGCTCGCTTCGTTACCCGTCCCTGGATCCCACCCTGCGCGGCCAGCCGGGCGTGGAGGAGGGCCTCGAGGATGGCGTGCTGGGCGACGTGATCCTGGTCAACGGCGCTCCTTGGCCGTATGCCGAGGTCACCGGCACGCGCTACCGGCTGCGGCTGCTGAACGCCTCCAACGCGCGCCGCTACCGGCTGGCGCTGGACCCGCCGCCACCGACGGGGCCGTCCTTTGTCCAGGTCGGTAGCGACGTCGGGCTGCTCGGGCGTCCCGTCGGCCACCAGGACCTCGAGATCGCCCAGGCGGAGCGGTTCGACGTCGTGGTGGACTTCTCCGCCTACCCGGTCGGTACCAAGGTGACCTTGGCCAATCGCTTTGGCGACGCGACCACGAGCCGGGTGCTGCGCTTTCACGTCGTCCGCCGGGCACGCGACGACAGCGTGGTGCCGGCGCGGCTGGTGGACGTCGAGCCGCTGCGACGCTCGGCGGCCACGGTC
>JAKEEW010000142.1 GCA_022616375.1 Sporichthyaceae bacterium | reverse complement strand
CCGGTGCCGATACCGATACCGGTGCCGGCACCAGCCGGAGTCAACGGCAGCAGCTTCTTGCCGGTCGGGCCGATCTGGATCTCGGTGCCCAGCTGCGGGCAGACGCCGCAGTCGAAGCACGGCGTCCACCGGCAGTCCGGCACCTCGACCTCGGACAGCGCGTCCCGCCAGTCCTCCCAGAGCCAGTCACGATCGAGCCCGGCGTCCAGGTGGTCCCAGGGCAGCACCTCGGCGTACTCGCGCTCCCGGATCGTGTACCAGTCCACGTCGACCGGGGTGCCGGCCAGCGCCGAATCCGCGGCGTGCATCCAGCGGTCGTAGGAGAAATGCTCGCTCCAGCCGTCGAACCGGCCGCCGTCCTCCCATACCTTCTTGATCACCGCACCGATCCGGCGGTCGCCCCGAGACAGCAGTCCCTCGACGATCCCCGGTTTGCCGTCGTGGTAGCGGATCCCGATCGCCTTGCCGTAGGCCCGATCCGCCCGGATCGCGTCGCGCAGCTTGGCCAGCCGGGCGTCGGTGGTCTCGTGATCGAGCTGGGCGGCCCACTGGAACGGGGTGTGCGGCTTGGGCACGAAGCCACCGATGGACACCGTGCACCGGATGTCCCGCTTGCCGGTGACCGACCGGCCGGTCTCGATCACGCGGCGGGCCAGGTCGGCGATGGCCAGCACGTCCTCGTCGGTCTCGGTCGGCAGCCCGCACATGAAGTAGAGCTTCACCTGCCGCCAGCCGTGCGAGTACGCGGTGGTGACGGTCCGGATCAGGTCGTCCTCGCTGACCATCTTGTTGATCACCTTGCGGAGCCGCTCCGAGCCGCCCTCCGGCGCGAACGTCAGTCCGGAGCGTCTCCCATTCCTAGTCAGCTCGTTGGCCAGATCGATGTTGAACGCGTCCACCCGGGTCGAGGGCAGCGACAGCGAGGTATTGGTGCCCTCGTACTGGTCGGCCAGGCCCTTGGCGATCTGGCCGATCTCGGAATGGTCGGCCGAGGACAGCGAGAGCAGCCCGACCTCCTGGAATCCGGTGTCGGCGATGCCGCGCTGCACCATCTCGCCGACCGTGGTGATCGACCGCTCCCGGACCGGGCGCGTGATCATGCCGGCCTGGCAGAACCGGCAGCCCCGGGTGCAGCCGCGGAAGATCTCCACCGAGAACCGCTCGTGCACGGTCTCGGCCAGCGGGACCAACGCCTTGCGCGGGTACGGCCACTGGTCGAGGTCCATGACCGTGTGCTTGGCGATCCGCCACGGCACCCCCGGCCGGTTCGGCGCTACCCGCTTGATCCGGCCGTCCGGCAGGTAGTCGACGTCGTAGAACTTGGGCACGTAAACCCCGCCGGACGCGGCCAGCCGGAGCAGCAGCTCGTCCCGGCCGCCCGGCCGGCCCTCGGCCTTCCACTCCCGGACCACCTCGGTGATCGCCAGCACCACCTGCTCGCCGTCACCGAGCACCGCGGCGTCGATGAACTCGGCGATCGGCTCCGGGTTGAACGCGGCGTGCCCGCCGGCGATCACGATCGGATGCTCGTCGGTGCGGTCGACCGCCGCCAGCGGGATCCCGGCCAGGTCGAGGGCGTTGAGCATGTTGGTGTAGCCGAGCTCGGTCGCGAAGCTGATCCCGAACAGGTCGAACGCGCCGACCGGACGGTGCGCGTCCACGGTGAACTGCGGGATCTTGTGCTCGCGGAGCAGCCGCTCCAGGTCGGGCCATACCGCGTAGGTGCGCTCGGCCAGCACCCCGGGCCGCTCGTTGAGGATCTCGTACAGGATCTGCACGCCCTGGTTGGGCAATCCGACCTCGTACGCGTCCGGGTACATCAGGCACCAGCGGACGTCGGCGGAGTCCCAGTCCTTGATCGTGGAGTTCAGCTCGCCGCCCACGTACTGGATCGGCTTGCTCACGCTGGGGAGCAGCGGTTCGAGCCGGCTGAACAGCGACTCGACAGGCATCGGAGACCCTCCGGCAGACAGGGTGCGTACAACGGGAAGCAGCCTCAGCCTACCCCGCCCCGTCCGGATCATTACGCACCGCGGGAGGCACGGTATGGGCGGTTTGTGCGGATCTGTCGCGGTCCTGTGGTGCGTAATGATCCGGAGCTGGGGGCCGCGCTGGCCGGTCGCTACGCGATCGGTTGGGCCTTGCTTTGGCGCAGGTGGATGCTCTGCAAGATCCCCATCGCGGCCAGGTTCACGAACATGGCGGTGCCGCCGTAGGAGACGAACGGCAGCGGCAACCCGGCGATCGGCATGATCCCCAAGGTCATCCCGATGTTCTCGAACACCTGGAACCCGAACCAGACCGTGATCCCGCCGGCCAGCAACGCACCGAGGTTGTCGCTGGCGTGCAGCGCGATCCGGCCGGACCGCCACAGCATCAGCCCGAGCAGCAGGATGATCACTGCGGAGCCGAGGAAGCCGAGCTCCTCGCCGGCCACGGTGAAGATGAAGTCGGTGTGCTGCTCGGGGACGAACTGGCCCGAGGTCTGGGTGCCTTCGAACAGGCCCTTACCGAACAGGCCGCCGGAACCGACCGCGATCCGCGCCTGGTTGGCGTTGTAGCCGGCGCCGCGCGGGTCGAGCGCCGGGTTGGTGAAGGCGGCGAACCGGTTGAGCTGGTAATGGCTGAGCAGGTGCAGCTGAGCGATCAAGACCGCGCCGAGGGCGGCGAGCGCGCTCAGCCCCACTACCCAGCGCAGCGACGCCCCGGAGATGGTGATCATCGCGAGCACGATCACGCCGATCACCATCACAGTGCCGAGGTCGGGCTGCAACACCACCAGGGCCACGGGTATCCCGGACAGGCCGAGCGCCCGGAGCACCTCCTGCCAGCCCGGGTTCCACTCCCCGGTGCCCAGCGAGGATCGGGCCAGGGTCACCGCGAGCACGACGACCAAGGCCAGCTTGGCGAGCTCCGAGGGCTGCATGGACAGGCCGCCGAGCCGGATCCAGGAGTGCGAGCCGTTGATCGTCGCGCCGAGCGGGGTCAGCACGAGCACCAGGCCGACCAGCGAGACCACGTAGATCATCGGAGCGCCGCCGCGGAGCCTGCGGTAATCCATCCGGCTGGCGAGTGCGGCCAGCAGCAGGCCGAGCCCGACATAGATCAGATGTCGCTGCAGGAACTGATCGGTTGCTTCCCCGGCCCGCTCCAGCCGGACCCGGGTCGAGGACCACACCAGCAGCGAGCCGATCGCTGTAAGCAGCAGCACCGAAGCGAGCAGCACCCAGTCCAGCCTGGCCAGCACGGCTAGCCGGCGAACCGGGGCAAATGCCCCCGGCCGGAGCTCGCGCCGCAGCGCGTATCCGACTTCGCTCATCTACTGGCCTCGCTTCGGTGGTGCGAACGTGCCGTCCACCCGCATCGTGGGCAGGCCCTTGGGCGGCTTGCGGTCCTCGATCACCGGCTGCTTGTGCTCGCCCAGCCCCATCAGCGCCTCGAGGATCTTGCGCACCGACGGACCCGACGTGCCGGAACCGGTGCCGCCTTGGGAGACGGTCATGACGATCGCGTAGCGCGGACTGTTGTCCGGGCCGAACGCGGCAAACCACGACCTGGGCTGCTTACCGAAGATCTCGGACGTTCCGGTCTTCGAGCCCATCGGGAACTTGTCCAGCGGCCAGCCGCGGAACACGCCGCGCGAGGTGCCGTTCAGCGCGGTGCCAACCAGGGCCTTGCGGATGTAGCTCAGGGCCGAGGCGGGCGCGTCGATCTTGCCGGACTTCTTCGGCTTCAGCTCCTTGATCACCGTGCCGTCCGGGCCGACGATCGCCTTGCCGATCCGCGGCTGCCAGAGTGTGCCGCCGTTGGCGATGGCCGCGTATACCCGGGTCAGCTGCAGCGGGGTGAGCATCAGGTCGCCCTGCCCGATCGAGAAGTTGACCGCGTCGTAGGCCCGCAGCTTCCAGCCTTCCTTGCAGTTCTCCTTCGCGAACTGGGTGAGGAACGCCGCGCGGGCCGGCTCTTTCTTCGCCCGCTCCGGATAGCCGGTCTCGGCCCGCCGGCACAGCTCGTCCTTGGTGGCCCGCCAGTACGCGAGCTTCCACGGCCGGTCCGGCACCCGCCCTGGCGACTCGTTCGGCAGGTCGATCCCGGTGCGCTTGCCCAGCCCGAATTCCCTGGCCATGTTGAACATGGGGTCCTTCGGGTGGTCGACCGGCTTGTTGCCGCCATCCTTGATCCACATGTCGTAGGCGAGCCGGTAGAACACCGTGTCGCAGGACACCTGCAGCGCGTAGGCGACCGTGATCGGGCCGTAGGACAGCGAGTCGAAGTTCTTGAAGGCGCGGTTGCCGACCTGGAACGAGCTGGTGCAGCCGTAGGTCGCGTTCAGCCGGTAGCCGGCCTTGGCGGCACCGGCGGCGGACACCGGCTTGAACGTCGAACCGGGTGGCGCACCGCCCTGGAACGCCTGGCCGACCAGCGGGTAGCCGGCCTTCGCGCTGGTCATGTGCTGGTACTTGGACGGCGAGATGCTGCCGACCCAGTCGTTCGGGTCGAATGTGGGCGAGCTGGCCATCGCGATGATCGAGCCGTCGGTGACATCCATGACGACGACCGCGCCGGAGTCGCCCTTGAACAACCGGCCTTTGTAGTCGGGCTGGGTCCGAGCCCGGTGCATCGCATCGCGCAGTGCCTGTTCGGTGACCGCCTGGACCCGGGCGTCGATCGTGGTTACCAGGTGGCTGCCGGCCACCTGCTCGGCCTCGTCCAGGGTCTGCACCACCCGGCCGAGGTGATCGACGGCGACCGCGTGGACTCCCGGCGTGCCCCGCAGGTAGTCGTCGTACTGCTTCTCCAGGCCGGCCCGCCCGACCAGGTCGCGCAGCCCGAGAACGTCGCTGTGCGCGGCCTCGAACTCGGTGACCGGACCCAGGTAGCCGACGATGTGCGCGGCGTTGGCGCCGGCCGGGCGCGGGTAGGAGCGCACCGTCTCCAGCTGCGCGGTGATCCCCGGGTAGTCCTCGGCCCGCTCCAGGATCTGCAGCGCGACCCGCTGGTCAACGTCCTGGGCGACCGGGATCGGGGTGTAGGGCGAGCCGTTCCAGCACGGTTGGCCGACGCCTGGCGCGCACAGCCGGATCAGCTCGGACAGCAGCGTGCGGTCCATGTCGATGAGCTTGGCCAACCGGTCAAGGACGGCGGCGCCGCGGTCTTTCTGCCGGCCGACCACGCTGCGGTCCACCGACACCACCAGGCTGCTCCGGTTGGCAACCAGCGGCCGGCCGGCGGAATCCAGGATCAGACCGCGGGTGGCCGGCACGATCACCTCGCGGACCTGGTTCTCGGTGGCGGCCCGCGCGTACTTGTCACCGGAGGCGACCTGCATCTGCCACAGCCGCCCGGCCAGCGTGATGATCAGCGACAGGGTGAGGACCTGGATGACGAGCAGCCGCCGCCTCGACCGGTCGCTCAAAGCATCCGCTCCTGGCGGCGGGCGAGCGGGTTGAGCCGGCGCGCCTTGCGAGCAGTGACCACCGTGCCCAGCTCGCCGCGGGTGAGCGGGCGGTATCTGGACAGCACGCTGCGCACCACGAACGGCGCGAGCGCGGTCGTGTACAGCACCGCGGACGGGAGCAGATCCCACACGTCCGACCAGTTCGCGCGTGGGTCCCCGGTCAATGCGCCGGTCGCCGCAAAGCCGATGAAGGCGGCGGCCGAGGTCACCGCGGTGACGGCCATCAGGCCGATCGCGGTGCCGTAGATCCGCGAGCCCAGCAGGCCGAGCAGGTAGCCGATCAGGCACAGCACGAACGCGTAGCGGCCGACCGCGTGATCGGCCGGCGGCATCAGATCGAGCACCATCCCGGCGCCGAATCCGGCCAGGGCCCCGGTCAGCGACCCTCTGGACAGCGCCAGCCCGATCAGGACCAGCAGCACCAGGCCAGGAGTCGCGCCGGGCAGCGGGAGCCGGGTCAGCATCGAGACCTGGACCACCGCGGCCACAACGATCATGGCGACCGCACCCAGGATGGCCGCGGTGCTCATCCGGCCCAACCGCTCGCCAGACAAGGTCGGGCTGCTCAACAGCGGAGCATGACTCATTGGACCTCCCCGTCCCGGCTCGGTAGCACCGCGTCCCGCGGGTTCTGCCTCGGCTGTTCGATCACGATCCCGACCTGGTCGAGCCTGGTGAACTGCACGAACGGCTGGATCTGGACCCGCCGGCTCGGCCCGTTGGTCGCCAGGTTGACCGCGGTGACCTCGCCGATCGGCACACCGGGCACATACGGCCGGCCGGCGTGCGAACCGAACGTGACCAGCCGGTCGCCGGGCCGTAGCCGGGCCTGTGGGTTGAGCAGCTCGAGCGACAGGGCACTACCGCCGGTCCCGCTGATGATGCCGATCTCCTGGCTGGCTTCCATCCGGGCGCCGACCGCCACCGACGGATCCACGGTCAGCAGCACAGTGGACGTGTGCGGTCCGGCGTCGAGCACCCGGCCGACCAGCCCCTCACCGTTGATGACCGTGAGGTCCGGCTTGATCCCGTCATTGCGACCGGCGTCAACCGTGATCGTCCGGGACAGGCTCTGCGCCGGGCCCATCCCGATGATCCGGGCCGGGACGATCTTGTATTGCCCGGTGCCGGCCAGCTTGAGCAGCCGGCTGAACCCGGCCAGCTGCGCCTTGTCCACCGTCGTAGCGGACAGCTGCCCGCGCAGCGCGCTGTTCTCGGTGCGCAGCCGTTCCACCTCGGCGGCGAGCTGCCGGGTGCCACCGACCCGTTCTTGCAGTCCCTCGACCGGGCGGACCAGGGTGGTCGCGCCCTGCTGGAGCGGGCCGAACACCGACGCCGCGGCGTTGCGCAACGCGGCGACCGGCGCCGAGTTCGGCGCCTGGGTCTCCACCGTGATCAGTGCGAACGAGACCGCGAGCAGCAGCGCCAACACGCGTCGCGTGCGACGGTCGTCCCTGGGCAGCACGGCCGGCTCCCCGGGATTAGTAGCGAACGCCGCTGACGTGTACCCGCTGCAGCACGTCGAAGTCCTCGACGCACTTCCCCGCGCCAAGAGCCACCGAGTCCAGCGGGTTCTCGGCCACGATGACCGGCATCCCGGTCTCGTGCCGGATCCGGTCGTCCAGCCCGGTCAGCAGGGCGCCGCCACCGGTGAGGACGATGCCCCGGTCCATGACGTCGCCGGCCAGCTCGGGCGGGCAGCGGTCCAGGGTGGCCCGGATCGCGTCGAGGATCGCGTTGACCGGCTCCTCCAGCGCCTTACGCATCTCCGCCGCGGTCACCACGATGGTCTTCGGCAGGCCGGAGACCAGGTCACGACCGCGAATCTCGGCCTGCGGCTCGTCCGGCTGCGGATACGCGGAGCCCACCTGCATCTTGATCTGCTCGGCGGTGCGCTCGCCAAGCAGGAGCGAGTGCTCCTTCTTGACCCAGGTCATGATCGCGTTGTCCATCTCGTCGCCGGCGACCCGGATCGACTGGGCGGTGACGATCCCGCCGAACGAGATGACCGCAACCTCGGTGGTGCCGCCCCCGATGTCCACCACCATGTTTCCGGTGGCCTCGGACACCGGCAGGTTGGAGCCGATCGCGGCGGCCATCGGCTCCTCGATGATGTGCACGGTCCGGGCACCGGCCTGGCCGGCCGCCTCGATCACCGCGCGGCGCTCCACCCCGGTGATGCCGCTGGGCACGCAGACTACGACCCGGGGGCGGGCCAGCCGGCGGCGCTTGTGCACCTTCTGGATGAAGTAGCGCAACATGCGCTGAGTGGTCTCGAAGTCGGCGATGACCCCGTCCTTCAGCGGCCGGACCGCGACGATGTTGCCGGGCGTCCGCCCGACCATCTTCTTCGCCTCGGCGCCAACCGCGACGATGCCGCCCGAATCGGTATTTATCGCGACTACGGACGGCTCGTTCAGCACGATGCCACGCCTGCGCACATACACAAGCGTGTTCGCCGTTCCCAGATCGACACCGATGTCGCGGCCCATGAAAGACAAAGCCATGCGGGAACCCGAACCTTCCGCTGGACGTGGCCGATGATGTGCGCTCATCGTATGGCGATCACATGGCCGGTCCCCGCGATTGAATCGCCGCTACGCCGGTTTGAACCGAAGAAATCCACCCACCCGGCGCAGCCGTGCGGGTTGGGGTGGCAGAAGCCTGCCACCCCACCCGGGCTACCTCCCTAGTTGAGCGCCTCTCGCCACCAGCTCAGGGTCTGCCAGGACGCTCCTCCATCGGACGAACCGAGCAGCGTGTGGATGAGCGCGCAATCCTGCTTCCCGTCCGCGCACAGACCGCGGGTGGACAGCGCCCAGCCGGACCGGCTGTCGGCGAAGCCGGCCTGGTAGACGCCCTCCGGCAGGCCGGCCGCGGCGACATCGGCGGCTGCTCCGATGCCGGCCGGGCTCGTGCCGGCCCGGTAGGTGTGCCCGCCGGCAGTGTCGATGACCACGGCCCCGGTCGATGTCGTAGCCACCGGCACCCGGACTCCGCGCCCGATCACGCCGCGGACCGTGGTCCGGCCGGTCTCCTGCCAGCTTCGGCCCTTGTCCCGGCTGGACAGCAGTGCCACCTGGGTCTTGCCGCCGTGGAGCACGGTCACCGAGACGACCCCGCCACGCGGCGGCGACACCGCCATCGAGCCGGCCGGTCCGGCCAGCCGCAGCGTGGTCTTCGTCCATCGCCGGCCCTGGTCGTCGCTGCGGTACAGCCGATCCCGCAGCACCCCAGCGGCCAGCCAGCTGCGGCCACCGGCCTCGACCACGATCTCGCCGGCTGCCGGCGCCCGGCGCGCGGTCCAGGTCTTGCCGCCGTTGGCGGTGACGAACATGGTGGCCTCGGAGAACGACGATCCGGTCACCCACTGGGCCATGACCATGCCGTGTAACCGGTCACCGAACGTGACCTGCACGCGGCCGAAGTCCACCGGACTGGGCAGGGTGTTGTCGGCGACCCGCTTGGTCCGCCAGGTCTGTCCACCGTCGGAGGTCGTCGCGATGCTGATCGCACCGTAGCCACCGACGACCACGACCCCGTTGTTCGGGTCGCGGAAGTGCGCGGCCCGCGACCAGCTGGCTGGCACTGGCACCGCGGTGGGGGTGAACGCGGCGCCACCGTCCCGGGTCAGCAGCAGCTCGTCCGCGGTGAGCACCCAGCCGAAGGTCGGCGTGACCAGGGCGGCATCCACCGGAGCCTGGCCGATCCTGGCCGGACCCTTGGGGGCGGCGCCGGCCGGGTTCTGGCCGGCCTGGACAGTGCCGCAGGCGGCCAGCACCGCTACCGCAGCGGCCGAGACAAGTACGGTCGAGACGAACCTTCTACGCATGGCTTCCACCTCCCTTTACACGCAGCCCTGGCCGATGTTGAGCTCGTTCGGGCCGTCCCACACCGGGCCGTCCGAGCAGTCGCTGTCGACCAGGATCGTGACGCCGTTCCAGGTCTCGTTGTGGTCGCCGCGGTACTGCTTGTGCCGCGAGTTCACCGCCCACGAGCCGGAGCTGATGCAGGGCATAACCGACACCTTGGGGTTGTTGTCCCAGGCCGCGCCGGTGATGAAGTCGGGCCGGTTGGTGATCGAGGCGAAGTGATACAGCCCGGATGCGCAGGTCGAGCCGTACAGCCCGGCCTTCTGCGCCGGTGGCAGGTGCATCTGCGCGACGAAGCCCTGGATGAAGCTCTTGGCGGCGGCAACGCAGCCGGAGTTGTTCACGTTCCACGGCTCGAAGTCGTAGATCACCGGAGTGTCCAAGCGGTCGATGCCGAGCGCGATCAGACGGTTGTAGATCGCTACG
The DNA here is from genome assembly GCA_022616375.1 of Sporichthyaceae bacterium. Taxonomy (GTDB): domain Bacteria; phylum Actinomycetota; class Actinomycetes; order JAKEEW01; family JAKEEW01; genus JAKEEW01. The sequence goes on along the minus strand of JAKEEW010000142.1, from coordinate 7,689 downwards.
GCCTCGTTCTTGCCCTGCTGGTTCGCCGTGGTCGTGTTCGAGCTGAACTTCGGCGCCGAGATTTGGGTGCACGGCGGCTGCGGGCCGACCCACAGCAGCATCGACTCCCAGCCGTAGTTCTTGGCATGGATGATCTCGGGTCCGGACAGCAGGCTGCAGCCCGGGCTGTAGGCCGAACCGCCGATGTAGACACCGAGGTTCCAGTACGGCGTGCCGTCATAGAACGCGTCGGTCTCGGCGTTGGTGTCGAAGCTGCAGCCGTCGATGCCCTTTCGCTCGCTGATCCCGAACAACGCCTGGGCCGGCGGTGCGGCCGTGGTCTCGACCACCGGCAGCAGCCCACCGACCAGCGCCAGAAGCGCGGCTAACCTGACTCCGTTGCGGAGCCGGCGCGATTTCACGCGCACGCGATCACCTCCGCCATGAGCGTGGACGGCGGCGCTATACAGGCGCTTACCACCGGCTGGACAGGGCGATATATCTCGGCGACCGCACACAACAGCCCGGCGGGTAACCACGCTGGGGCTACCCGCCGGGCCTCTGGCTCGCGCGGCCGCGGCGCGAGCACGGACCCAGCATGACCGGCGGTCCTATAAGAGTTCTTACCGAAATCTAGCCACGCCGGAGAATCGCCGGACAGGATAGATCAGACCGGGCCAGGTCAAGGCGCGCCGGGAAGGTCAGGCGGCGGCCAAGGTCGGGCGCCGAGGGGAAGGTCAGGCGCCGGGGAAGGTCAGGCGCCGGGGAAGAACAGGTCGATCTCGCACTTGGCCGACTCGGGCGAGTCCGACGCGTGCACCAGGTTCTGCTGGGTCGAGTTGGCCAGATCGCCGCGAATCGTGCCGGGTGCCGCCTTGCGGGCATCGGTCGCGCCGATCATGGACCGGACCACGTCGACCGCCTCGTCGCCCTCTACGATCATGGAAACCACCGGGCCGGACGTGATGAACGCCCGCAGCTGCGGGTACCACGGCTTGTCCACATGCTCGGCGTAGTGCTGGTCGGCCATCGCCTCGTCCAGCGTGCGCATCGCCATCGCGGTGATAGTCAGGCCCTTGCGCTCGAACCGAGCGACGATCTCGCCCACCAACCCGCGCCGGACGCCGTCAGGCTTGACGAAAACCAGGGTGCGCTCGGACACGGCTACAGGTCCTCCGGGAGGTGGGATGGCGGGCCGGCGACGGCACGCCGACCGGTGCAGCGCAGCCTACCGGTCGGCCAACCGGGAACCGACCCGAATCGCGGCGGCCCAGAGCACGGCGAAGATCAGCCCAATCGCATACATCACCGGGATCACCAGACCGGTCGCGATCAGGACAAGCTGCAGCAACCAGCCGCAGAGGTAGGCCCAGCGGTGCCGCAGCAGCCCGGCGAGCACGATCGCGGCGGTGGCCAGGACGAGCGCTCCGACCAGGATCGCGGCGCGCCGCTCCGGTTGCAGCCGGACCGCCACAAGCAGCGCGAAGAACACCACGAACGCCTCGCCGATCAACACGCTCGCGGCGAGCCGGCGGACCGCCTTGGTCGGCACCGGTGCCGGCAGCAACGTGGTAGTCATCGCGACCCGCGCAGCATCCGGCGAGCATCGCCGACGGTGACCACCGAGCCGCTGACCAGCACGCCGGCTCCGCCGAGATCGCCGTCCGCCTCGGCCAGCCGGATCCCGGTGTCCAGCGCCTCGGCCAGCCGCGGCTCGACGCTGACCCGATGGCCGCCGAACACATCCTCGGCCAGCTCGCCGAGCTGGGCCGCGGGCAGGCATCGTGCGGACGAGTTCTGGGTGACCACGATCTCGTCGAGCACCGGCTCGAATGCCTCGAGCACTCCGCGCACGTCCTTGTCCGACATCACCGCGAGCACGCCGACCAGCCGGGTGAAGCTGAACGACTCCTGGATCGCGGCGGCGGTGGCGGCCGCCCCAGCCGGGTTGTGCGCGGCGTCGAGCAGGACGGTCGGCCCGCGCCTGACTACCTCGAGCCGCCCGGGCGAGGTAGTGGCGGTGAAGCCTTGCCGGACCACGTCGACCCGCAACCGCTCCTCGCCGGCACCGAAGAACGCCTCGACCGCGGCCAGCGCACAGGCCGCGTTGCGGGCCTGATGCTCGCCGTACAGCGGGAGGAAGATGCCCTCGTAGACGCCGGCCAGGCCCTGCAGGGTGAGCACCTGGCCGCCCATCGCCAGCTCCCGGTGCGCGACGCCGAACTCGATCGACTCCCTGGCCACGGTGGCCTTGGCGTCGACCGCGGCCCGTAGCAGCACCTCGGCCGCCGGCATCCGCTGCTGGGCCAGCACGGCCACCGATCCCGGCTTGATGATGCCGGCCTTCTCTACCGCGATCGCCTCGATCGTGCCGCCGAGGTAGCGGGTGTGGTCCAGGTCGATCGGCGTCACGACCGCTACCTGCGCGTCCGCGGTGTTAGTGGCGTCCCACCGACCACCGAGACCGACCTCGACCACCGAGACGTCGACCGGCGCGTCGGCGAACGCGGCGTAAGCCAGCCCGGTGATCGCCTCGAAGAACGACACCGGCACGTCACTGCGCTCGTCGACCAGCCGCAGATACGGCTCGATGTCCTCATATGCCGTGACGAAGCGTTGCGGGTCGATCGGCTCGCCGTCCAGCGCGATCCGCTCGGTCATCGAGTCCACGTGCGGGCTGGTGAACAACCCGGTGCGCAGACCGAAGGCCCGCAGCAGCGACTCCACCATCCGGGCCGTCGAGGTCTTGCCGTTGGTCCCGGTGACGTGGATCACCGGCGCGTTGCGCTGCGGCGACCCGAGCAAGTCGAGCAGCAGCTGGACCCGAGCCAGCGTCGGGTCGATCCGAGTCTCCGGCCAGCGCGCGAGCAGATCGACCTCGACCTCGCGCAGCCGATCGGAGCTGTCGTCGTTGTGGGTCACTAGGGGCTACCACCAGGCAGTGCGGCGAGCTGCGCGTCAAGCCGGTCCAGGTCGGCCTTGGCCGCTTCGAGCCGAGCCCGGATCTTCGCGACCACCGGCTCCGGCGCCTTGGCCAGGAAGTCGGCGTTGGCCAGCTTCCCCGCCGTGGACTCGACCTCCTTCGCAGCCGCGGCCCGGTCCTTGCCGAGCCGGTTGCGCTCCGCGGTCGCGTCGATCGCCCCGGCCAGGTCGAGCTCGACCACGACCCCGCCCACGCTCAAGGTGGCGGCGGGTGCGAACGCAGCCGGACCGGCCGGACCGGCCGGATCGGCCCCGGCCGGCGGCTCCAGCCGGGTCAGGGTCCGCAGCTGGGACTCGTGCCCGGCCAGTCCCGGGTGCGCTTGCGCCAGGTATCCCAATCTGGCCGGCACCCGCTGGCCCGGCTTCAGCCCCTGCTCGGCACGGAACCGCCGAACCTCGGTCACCACCTGCTGCAGCGCTTCGATCTCGGCCTCCGCCGCCGGATCCGACCGCAGCAGGTCGGCCTGCGGCCACGGCACGGCGACGATCGACTCGCCCCCGGTCAGGGCCAGCCACAGCTCCTCGGTGACGAACGGCGTCAGCGGGTGCAGCAGCCGCAACAGCTGGTCGAGCAGGTGGCCGAGCACCAGCCGGGTCCGGTCGGCAACCTCGGCCGGGCCGGACAGCTGCTGCTTGGCCAGCTCCAGATACCAGTCGCACACCTCGTCCCAGGCGAAGTGGTAGAGCGCGTCGGCAACCTTGCCGAACTGGAAATCCTCGTAGTGACCGTCCACCTCGGTAATCACCGCAGCCAGCCGGGACAGGATCCACCGGTCGGCCACGGTCAGCTCGCTGCCCGGTGGTAGCGGTGCTGCGGTTCTGGCCCCGTTGAGCAGCGCGAACCTGGTCGCGTTCCAGAGCTTGTTGCAGAAGTTGCGGGAGCCCTGGCACCACTCGTCGCTCACCGGCACGTCCGAGCCGGGGTTGGCGCCGCGGAGCAGGGTGAACCGGGTGGCGTCGGCGCCGAACCGCTCGATCCAGTCCAGCGGGTCGACCACGTTGCCGAACGACTTGGACATCTTCTTGCCGTACCGGTCGCGGACCATCCCGTGCAGCGCGACCACCTTGAACGGCTCGAGCCCGTCCATCGCGTACAGCCCGAACATCATCATCCGGGCCACCCAGAAGAACAGGATGTCGTAGCCGGTGACCAGCACGCTGGTCGGATAGAAGCGGCGCAGATCCTCGGTGTCGTCCGGCCAGCCGAGCGTGGAGAACGGCCATAGCGCGGAGGAGAACCAGGTGTCGAGCACATCCGGGTCCTGGACCCAGCCTTCTTCGCCGGTCGGCGGTTGCTCGTCAGGGCCGATGCAGCGCACCTCGCCGGCCGGGCCGTACCAGACCGGGATCCGGTGCCCCCACCACAGCTGGCGGCTGATGCACCAGTCGTGCATGTTGTCGACCCACTCGAAGTAGCGCGGCTCCATCTCCTTCGGGTGGATCCGGACCCTGCCGTCGCGGACCGCGTCGCCGGCGGCTTTGGCCAGCGGCGCGACGTTGACGAACCACTGCAACGACAGCCGCGGCTCCACCACCGTGCGGCACCGCTGGCAGTGCCCGACCGCGTGCAGGTAGGGCCGCTTCTCGGCGACGATCCGGCCGTCTTCGCGAAGCGCGGCCACCACGGCCGGCCTCGCCTCGAATCGGTCCAAGCCCTGGAACGGGCCGTGCGCGGTGATGATGCCGCGCTCGTCGAGCACGGTGACGCTGGGCAGGTTGTGCCGGCGGCCGATCTCGAAGTCGTTCGGGTCGTGCGCCGGGGTGACCTTTACCGCACCGGTGCCGAAGGACGGGTCGACGTGCTCGTCGGCCACGATCGGGATCCGCCGGCCGGTCAGCGGCAGCTCGACCTCGGTGCCGACCAGATGCCGGTAGCGGTCGTCGTCCGGATGGACGGCGACCGCGGTGTCACCGAGCATGGTCTCGGCCCGCGTGGTCGCCACGGTGATCGCGCGGTCGCCGTCGCCGTACCGGATCGAGATCAGCTCACCCTCATCCTCGGAGTGCTCGACCTCGATGTCGGACAGCGCGGTCAGGCAGCGCGGGCACCAGTTGATGATGCGCTCGGCGCGGTAGATGAGCTCGGCATCGAAGAACCGCTTGAAGATGGTCTGCACGGCGCGGGACAACCCGTCGTCCATGGTGAACCGCTCGCGGTCCCAGTCCACCGAGTCGCCGAGCCGGCGCATCTGGCCCAGGATGGCGCCACCCGAGGACGCCTTCCACTGCCAGACCCGCTCGACGAACTGCTCACGTCCCAGGTCGTGCCTGGACAGCGCCTGCTTGGCCAACTCGCGCTCGACCACGTTCTGGGTGGCGATCCCGGCGTGGTCCATGCCGGGCAGCCAGAGCGTCTGGTAGCCCTGCATCCGGCGCCGCCGGATCAGCGCGTCCTGGACGCTGTGGTCCAGCGCGTGCCCGATATGCAGCGATCCGGTGACGTTGGGCGGCGGGATCACGATGGAGTAGGGCGGACCCTCGGCGTCCTCGGCGGGACGGAAGTATCCGGCCGCGACCCAGCTCTCGTACAGCCGGCCCTCTACCTCCGCCGGACGGTACTGCGGAGGAAGGTCAACTGTACGCACGGTAGGGGTCGCACTCGCATCGGTCACGCAGGAATCCTAGTAAGGCGGAGTGCGCGTCCGCTTGACGACGGGCAGCGTGCCTGTGCCGCCGTGATCGCCGTTTTCATGATCCCTTCAAGCCACGACCTGCGGCTTTCGACTAAACGGATCATGAAAACGGCGATCACGGAAGAGGGACGGAAAGGGAATGTCCTTTGACGCCCGCCCACACCCTGGGTCAGGGTGACCCATGCAGTGCGCGATCCATCCCGATGCGACCGATTTCGCGGCGCAGGCGATGGCCTGGCTGGACCGCGACCCGGTGGTCAACAGCATGGTGAGCTCAAACACCCGGATGCGCCTGGACGGGCCGCTCCCCGTGGACCAGCCGCCGCTACTGTGGCTCACCGTCGCCGATGACCGGGACGAGATCGTCGGCGCCGCGATCCGCACGCCGCCGCGCTCACTCCTGCTGCCGGCCAACCCGGTGGACGTAGCCGTCACAATCGCCGACTTCCTCGCCACCGTGGCGGCCGACACGATCGACACCCGGCTCCCCGGGGTGGTGGGGCCGCTGGAGCCCGCCGAGGCATTCGCGAGCCGCTGGGCCGAGCTCACCGGCCCCACCTCCGAGGTCCAGATGCGGCAGCGGATCTTCCGGCTGGACCGGGTGCAACCGCCCGCCGGGGTGTCGGGCCGGCTCCGCCAGGCCGGCGCCGCGGACCTCGATCTCTGCTACCGCTGGTGGATCAGCTTCCGGGACGAGGCAATCCCAATGGAGATCGCGGTCGGGCGCGAGCACATCGCCCGGATCCTCGACGAGGGCCGGTTCTGGCTGTGGGAGCTGGACGGTGAGCCGGTGTCGATGGTCGGCTGCCAGGCACCGGCCGCAGGTGTGGTCCGGATCGGCCCGGTGTACACCCCGCCCGAGCTGCGCGGGCACGGCTACGCCAGCGCCGCCACCGCACTGGTCAGCCAGCGCGCACTCGACGCCGGCGCGTACGCCTGCTCGCTGACGACCGATCTGGCCAACCCGACCTCGAACGCGATCTACCAGCGGATCGGTTACTACCCGGTCGCCGACGCGGTCAGCCTGCGGTTCGCGCCGACTGGCTAGCCCGGGCGGGACACCGGCGACGGTTGGCGGCAGCGCGCCGCCAACCGGACATGTGCTGACACCGGCGCCCCGGTATGGAAAACTCCACAGTTCCGCCGTGGGGACCAAACGGGAGCGCGCATGCCCAGCGACGACCAGCACAACTCGCCCATCGACCCGCAGCCGGCCGAGCCCGCTGACGGCCGGGCGGAAGAGCTGGCCAGCCCGAGCGAGACAGCGAGCGCGGGTCGGCATCGCGGCGGGACCGGTCAGTCTCGCCTCGACGGGATCTCCCGGAGTTGGATCTTCGCCGGGGTCGGGATTGCCGCCGCCCTGGTAGCCGTGCTCGTCGCCGTGCTGGTCAGCGGCGGTGACGATACCGAGCCGGCGGCCACGCCATCGCCGACCGAGACACCCGTGGCGCTCGAGCCGATCGACCCCACCGACCAGCCCAGCACGACGTCGGACAACACGCTGCCCCCGCCCGGCCGGATCCTGTCCGCCCCGGACGAGGCCGGCGGGCTGACCCGGATCCTGCGCAACGAGCTGGACGACGCGTTCGACGTGAGCTCGTTCGAGCAGGCCGGCATGCGCAGCGGGCTGGTCGCCGCCTACGCGCAGCCCGGCTCGGACCAGCCGTTCGTGGTCTTCTCCGGCGGCACGTTCATCCAGCCGCTGTCCGACGCCGAGCTCGAGGACAGTGCGGGCGAGGGTCTGAAGCAGACGTTCGGGGTGACGGCGATGGCGCTGGCCGGCTCGAACGAGTTCGGCGAGCTCACCGAGCACGAAGCCGGCCCGCTCGGCGGCTACCTGTTCTGCACCGAGGTTGGCCCGGAGGGCGCTGGTGTGCCGGCCTGCGGCTGGGTGGACGAATGGACCACCGGATTCGTGCTCGGCCTGAACAGCAGCGCGGGCGAGTTGGCCGAGCAGCTGCTGGCGATGCGCAACGACATGGAGAAGGTCAGCTAGGTGTGTCTCCCAAGTCTTGGTGGATGCGGGCGGCGATCCAGACGGCGTCCGGCAAGGCGAAGGAGGAGTCGATAGTGGAGCTATGGCGACTCTCGACTT
>JAKEEW010000141.1 GCA_022616375.1 Sporichthyaceae bacterium | reverse complement strand
GGTCCGTCGGGGTCGGGGAAGTCGACGTTGATGCATTGTCTGGCCGGGCTGGACACGGTCACCCGGGGTGAGGTCCACATCGGAGACACCTTGTTGACCGGGTTGTCGGATAACGGGTTGACCGCGTTGCGCCGGGACAAGGTCGGATTCGTGTTCCAGCAGTTCAACCTGTTGCCGACGCTGTCGGCGGAGGAGAACGTTCTGCTTCCGTTGGCCATAGCCGGGCGTAAGCCGGATCCGGCCTGGTTCGACACGGTCATCGACGCGATCGGGCTGCGGGATCGGCTGGGTCACCGCCCGGCGCAGCTCTCCGGTGGTCAGCAGCAGCGGGTGGCCTGTGCCCGGGCGATCGTGTCCCGGCCGGAGGTCATCTTCGCCGACGAGCCCACCGGCAACCTTGATTCGCGCAGCGGTGCTGAGGTGTTGGGGTTCTTGCGGGACTCGGTGCGTCAGTTCGGCCAGACCGTGGTGATGGTCACCCATGACCCTAACGCGGCCAGCTACGCCGACCGGGTCATCTTCCTCGCCGACGGCCGGGCCGTCGACGAACTGGCCAACCCCACGGCCGAAGCCGTACTGGACAAACTCAAGCGCCTCGACATCGGCCCCACCGATAACTTCGGCGCCCCCGGCGGCGAGGCGAGGAACTGATGCTGCGCGCCACCCTGCGCGGCATGCTCGCGCGCAAGTTGCGGCTGATCCTGTCCACGATCGCGGTCGTGCTCGGCGTGATGGCCGTGTCCGGCTCGTTCGTGCTCACCGACACGCTGACCCGTTCGTTCAACGGTCTCTTCACCGACATCTACGAGTACACCGAAATCGAGGTCAGCAAGACCTCCGACCTGATCGGCCTTACCGGGCAGCCGGTGCCGGGCAACCTGCCCGCAGCCGATGTGGCCCGGGTCGCCGCCGTGCCTGGCGTCCGCCAGGCCACCGGGTATGTCTTCACTGACGGCGCGAAGGTAGTGGACCAGCGCGGCAAGGTGGTGCTCTCGACTGGTGGCCCGCGCTTCGGCGGGAACTGGACCGGCGACACCGAGCTGATCAAGATT
>JAKEEW010000829.1 GCA_022616375.1 Sporichthyaceae bacterium | reverse complement strand
CGCTGGCCGTGGCGAGGGCACCAGTGGCGCGTTCGATCGATCGGATGCTGTCTTCGATCTCCTCGCCGCTCGCGCTCACACTCACCCTCCTTGGCATCAGCCTGTCACACGACAAATCATGCGATTGACGGCTGCGCGTCGCGTGGTGGCGTATACCGTCGGGTGGTGGCCCAACCCGAGCGGAGAGAGCGGCGGTCCGGACTGCGGACCGAGCGGCCGCGGCACAGCGTGGCTGGGCTGCGACAGCGATTCGAGAACCTCCGTGCGGCGGGTCCGGTGGACGACGCGCTTGTCGCCGGCATGCTTACCGTCGATGTGGCCGACGCATACCGGACGGTGTTGCTCGCGCGGGACCGGGCTGCCGCCCGGCTGCACGCCGTGTTCGGTTGGAGCCTTTACGCACTCGCCCGGGTCATTTACGGCGACGGATCGCACGCGCGCCGGGTGCTCGCCGCGGTCACTGAGTCCATGCCCGACGGCGGGTTCCGGTCGCCGAGTGATCCGTCCGACGCAGAGGTGGCGGAGGCGGATCTGCGTGGCGCGCAGGCCGAGGTCGAGGAACTTCGCAGCTTGCTGACGGACTCGCGCCGGCTCTCCGCCGCGCACATCCGGGGTGCGCCGAACCCGTCCACTGGGCGGCTGGAGTTCGGCCTTCCGGCGCAGCCGTTGACGCGGCTTCGGGCGATCGCGGAGCAGCAGGGGCTGGTCGAGTCGTACCGGATCTGGCTCATCGCCTTGCGCAACCAAGCCGCCGCGTCTTTGGTGGAGCATGCGGGGTGGCCGGTGCCTGAGGTGGCGGCGCTGGCCCGAACCACGCCGGAGCAGGTGCTGGCGGCCCGGCCGGCGGTGTCGACGCTGCACGTCACCTACGCCGATCCGGGTACGGTCGTGGAGCTCGGCGAAATCATCGACTCGCTGAATGGGCGCCTTTATGTGATCGGAGAGCTGCGGGTCGAGGCGATCCGGACGCTGCTTCGCTCCGGCACACCCAGCCGTACCGTGGCGGCCTACGGCCAGATATCACCGTCCGAAGTAGAGGCCCTGCGCCCCGCACCCGATCCGCGCATTGTGAATCCGTGGTTCGGGGACCTCACGGTGCCGGCACGCCGATCCGATGCCCGGGGACGGACCAGAGCCCACCGAGCCGGGCACACCCGCCGCACGTGAGCGCGTCTACGGCTACGCGTCGGCGCCGGCGCCGGCGGTCGCCTCGGGGCGAACCCCGTCCCGGATCGTGCGCAGGCTGAACAGCAGCGCCTCAAGGTCGGCTTCGCTGAGTTGGCTGGTGAACCACTTCTCCACCAGGTCAAGGTGTCCGGGCAGGACCGCGTCCAGCCGGGCCAGTCCGGCCTCGGTGATGGCCGCGAGCGACCCGCGGCGGTCGGTCGGGCAGGCCCGGCGCTCCACCAGGTGATCGCGTTCGAGCCGGTCCACGACCCGGGTG
>JAKEEW010000828.1 GCA_022616375.1 Sporichthyaceae bacterium | reverse complement strand
CTGGCCGCCGTCGAGGGGCCGGCCGCGCGGCGCCTGGCCAGCCTCGCGGACGAGCTGGTAGTCAAGAGCATCTGGATCGTCGGGGGAGACGGTTGGGCGTACGATATCGGTTTTGGCGGCCTCGACCACGTGCTCGGCTACGGCCGTAACGTCAACCTGCTGGTGCTGGACACCGAGGTGTACTCCAACACCGGTGGCCAGGCGTCCAAGGCCACGCCCCGCGGCGCCGCGGCAAAGTTCGCCTCATCGGGCAAGGCGACGGCGAAGAAGGACCTGGGTGCGATCGCCCGGGCCTATGGGGATGTCTATGTCGCCCAGATCGCGCTGGGTGCCAATGAGATGCAGACGGTACGGGCGTTGCTGGAGGCCGAGGCCTGGGCCGGACCGTCCCTTGTGGTCGCCTACAGCACCTGCATCGCGCACGGCATCGAGATGTCGACGTCGATGAGCCACCAGAAGTCCGCGGTGGCCAGCGGACACTGGCCGCTGTATAGATATCATCCCAGCCCCGAGCCGGACGCGCACCCGTTCCAGCTGGACTCGAAGCGGCCGACGCTGCGGCTGCGCGACTTTGCGCTCACCGAGACCCGGTTCGCCATGCTGGCCCGCTCCGACCCCGACCGGGCCCGGCACCTGCTCGCGTTGGCACAGGCCGATGTGGACCAGCGCTGGCATTACTATGAGCAGCTCGCCGGGGTGGAGCGGTCGGTGCCGCAGGACGCCGACGGCGCCGAGGTGCTGGTCACCGAGTTTGAGCCCAGTGAGGAGCTGTTGTGACCAACTTGCAGACCACCTATCTCGGGCTGTCATTGCGCTCCCCGCTGGTCGCCTCGGCGTCGCCGTTGACCGGCCGGCTGTCCGGCCTGCTGGCGCTGGAGCGGGCCGGCGCGGCGGCGGTGGTGCTGCCGTCGCTGTTCGAGGAGGAGGTCGACGAGGAGTCGATGCGGTTGCATGAGCGGCTGGAGACCGGCGCGCACTCGTTTCCCGAGGCCGGCGACTTCTTTCCCTCGGTGGAGTTTGACGACATCGGTCCGCAGAAGCACGTCAAGCTGGTCTCCGCCGCCAAGG
>JAKEEW010000827.1 GCA_022616375.1 Sporichthyaceae bacterium | reverse complement strand
GAGGAGTCGATAGTGGAACTATCGGCGACGACGACAACGCGGCCGGTCGACGCCTGGGCGCCGAACCGCGCCGCCGAGGATTTGTCAGACACGACCTAGTCAGGTCGTGTGCCGGACAAGCGCGCCGGCTACTCGACCGTTGCGATCAGGTAGGCGACGTCCCTGCCGGACAGCCCGGCAGCGGCGGCAACCCGGCCGAACGCGACCCGGGCGGCGACCGCACGCTGCGCGGTCGGCTCGGCCGCGGTTGCCCTGACCTCGCGCAGCGCCGCAACCACCGGCTGGTCAAGCACCGCAACCAGGGCGACCGAGCGGTCCGCGGCAGCGCCGTACTGGGCTGCGATCGAGTCGTTGATCCGGGGCGCGAGCTGGTCGAGGTACCGCACCGACCCACCGAACCCGCGCAGGTGGTCGACGCTGACCTGCCAATGGTCGCCGGACCAGTCGACGGTCACCGTGCCGACCTGCTCGGTCGTCTCGGTCGAGCCGGTGCCGAGCGTCGCTACCCGCATCTCGGCGGTGGGCTCGGTCGGGTCCGGCGGTGCGGTCGGGGTCGGCGCCTGGCGGCCCGACTCGGCGACTGCGCTGGCCGGCGCGGTCGCCGCCGGGTTCTCCTCCCGGGCCAGCGGGTTGTCGTCGTCGCTCGGCGCCGGCTCGGGCTGGCTCGACGCCGGCTCCGGTGACGTGGCCGACGATCCGGTCGAAGCGTCGCTCGGCGCGTTGGTCGGAGCGTCGCTAGCAACCGCAGACTCCGCGGGTTCGGCCGGCTCGGATGGTGCCGGGCAGGTCGGCGCACCGGTCGGGCCGTCCGTCGGGCTGGGCGGCCCGGTGGGCTCCTCCGGCGGCACGGCCGATCCGGTTGGCACGGCGGAGGGCGCAGCGGTGTCTGCCGGCTCGCTCGGCACTGGCTCGACCGGGCAGGTCGGCGGGCTGGTCGGGCACCCGGTCCCGGTCGGGCTCGGTGTCGCGGTCGGAGTGGACGTCTCGGTCGGCGTGCTGGTCGGGCAGTCCGGCCCGGTGGGCGTGGGCGTGGTCGTCGGCGTCGGCCACTCGGACGGCACTCCGGTCGGCTGGCCGGTTGGCTTCAGATTGCTCGGTGTCGAGGTGGGCGTCGAGGTCGGGGTTGGAGTCGAGCTAGCCGTCCGGGTCGGAGTCGGCCTGGGACTGGATGTGCTCGGCCCTGGCATCGGCGGAACCGGAACTCCGGAGGATCGGTAGACCGAGATCCAGGCCAGCACCGCCTGGACGTAGGAATCGGAGGGGTTGTACGCCAGCAGCGCGGCCCGCAGCCCGGAGAACGTAGCGAGGTCACGACCGCCGGCGCACAGATAGGTCGCGGCTGCCAGCGCCGCGTCGTACATGTTGTGCGGGTCGCGCACCCCGTCGGAGTTACCGTTCTGGCCGAACGAGCGCCAGGTCCCGGGCAGGAACTGCATCGGGCCGACCGCGTGATCCCACCGGGAGTCGCCGTCCCACCTGCCGTTGTCGGAGTCGGAGATGGTCGCCGTGCCAGGCCGGCTGCCGTCTAGCGCGATGCCGATGATGCGGGTCCGCGAGTTGCCGTTCGCGTACAGGTCGCCGCCCCTGGCATGGCCGGACTCGATCTTGCCGATCCCGGCCAGGATCGGCCAGCTCAGATGGCAGTCGGAGTCGCGGGCCCGCATGGTCGTGCTGGCGCGCTGATAGGCGGCGAGCACATTGGCCGGGATGCCGAACTGGTAGCCGGGGTAGGTCGGATACGTCGGGATCCCGGGCCCGGTCGGCACCGTGACCGGAGTGGGGGTCACCGGTGGGGTCGGCGGTAACGGCAGCGGACCCGGCACCGGCGGGTGCACCGGGGTGCTCCAGGGGTTGAACGGATACGCCGTGGACGCCGAGGCCTTGGGTAACAGCGACTCGGACAGCACCAGGGCACGCAGCCCGCCATTGGGCGCACCGGCCGCCGCGGCACACAGCGACAGCCCGAGCACAGCCGCCGCACGCCGGAACCGTGCCGTGCTCACCAAGTCCTCCGTCACCTCGCCGAGCTGTTACCGGTCCGCGTCCTGAGCTTTTGACGGTAACCAAGATCGAGGCTTCGGACCACCCCACGATTGGACTTTTGACGTGACCGATATCGGTCAGTTCGCATCCGGTAGACAGCTGGCCACTCGCTGTGCACGAATCGGCACCGGACCGGTAACCGGCCCTCAGTGCGCGGCGTCCTCCCAGGTCGGACCGAATCCGGTGGACACGTCGAGCGGCACCCGCAGCGAGTATGCGGCTTGCATCTGTGCGGTGACCAACTCCTGGACCCGGTCACGTTCCCCGGCCGCAACCTCGAGCACGAGCTCGTCGTGCACCTGCAGCAGCATCCGGGAGCGGAGCCCGGCTTCGCGCAGCGCCCGGTGCACGCCGAGCATCGCCACCTTGATGATGTCGGCGGCCGACCCCTGGATCGGAGCGTTCAGCGCCATCCGCTCGGCCATCTCACGCCGTTGCCGGTTGTCGCTGGTCAGGTCGGGCAGGTAGCGGCGGCGGCCGAGGATGGTCTCGGTGTAACCGCTGCGGCGGGCCTCGTCCACCACGGTGCGCAGGTAGTCGCGCACCCCACCGAAGCGCTCGAAGTATTCCTCCATCAGCTCACGGGCCTCGTCGGTGGAGATCCCGAGCTGCTGGGACAGGCCGTACGCGGACAGCCCGTAGGCCAGCCCGAAGTTCATCGCCTTGATCTTGGCCCGCATCGCGGTGGTGACCTCGGCCGGCGGCACGCCGAACACCCGGGAGGCGGTGGTCGCGTGGAAGTCGGCGCCCGAGCGCAGCGCCTCGATCAGGCCCGCGTCCTCGGACAGGTGCGCCATGATCCGCATCTCGATCTGGCTGTAGTCCGCGGTCATCAAGCTCTCGCAGTCCGGGCCCACCACGAACGCGCGCCGGATCTGCCGGCCCTCGTCGGTGCGGATCGGCACGTTCTGCAGGTTGGGGTCGGTGGACGACAGCCGCCCGGTGGCGGCGATGATCTGGTTGAACGTGGTGTGGATCCGCCCGTCGTCGGCGGTCGACTTGATCAGACCCTCCACCGTGGTGCGCAGCTTGGCTACGTCCCGGTGCCGCAACAGGTGCTCGAGCAGCGGATGCTCGGTCTGCGCATACAGACCGGTCAGCGCCTCGGCGTCGGTGGTGTAGCCGGTCTTGATCCGCTTGGTTTTCGGCAGCTGGAGCTCCTCGAACAGGATGACCTGCAGCTGCTTGGGCGAGCCGAGGTTGAACTGGCGGCCGACCACCGCGTAGGCCCGCTCAGCGGCGTTTTTCACCTCCGCGGCGAAACCGGCCTCGAGATGGGCCAGGTAATCCGCGTCGACCGCGATCCCGGCCTGCTCCATGTCGGCCAGCACGTCCACCAGCGGCAGCTCGACCTCGGCGAGCAGAGCCGCGCCGTTCTGCGCAACCAGCTGCTCGTCCAGGGCCTCGGCCAGGTCGATCACGGCCCTGGCGCGGACCACCAGAGCCTGCGACGCGGCGGCCTCGTCGCCGCCGTCGAAGGACAGCTGGCCCGACCCGTCGGGCTCGGTCTCGGCCCGCAGCTCCCGGCGCAGGAACCGCAGCGTCAGATCGGCCAGGTCGAACGAGCGCTGCCCGGGCAGCACCAGATAGGCGGACAGCGCGGTGTCGGACACCAGCCCGCGCACCGGCCAGCCGTGCGCCGCCATCGCCAGCATCGGACCCTTCGCGTCGTGCATCACCTTGGGCCGGCCCGGATCGGCCAGCCAGGCGGCGAGCGCCGCGTCGTCCTCCGGGGTCAGCGCGCCCGGATCGATCCAGGCGCCCGCCCCGTCGGCGGCCGCCAGCCCGAGCCCGGTCAACCGGCCGGTGCCCCGACCCCAGGCTCCGGCCGCGGCAATCCCGACCCGAGCGGTGCCGGCCGCGTGCTGGGCCAGCCAGCCGGCCAACTCGCCCGGCTCGAGCAGCTCGCCGGTCACCTCGAAGCCGGCCTCGGCCTCCGGCTCGGCCACGGTGAGAGTCTGGTAGAGCCGATCGCGCAGCACCCGGAACTGCAGCGTGTCGAACACCGCATGCACCGCGTCGCGGTCCCAGCCCGGCCAGACCAGCGACTCGGTGGTCGCGTCGAGCGGCACGTCCCGGACCAGCTCGGTGAGCTGGCGGTTGGTCATCACGACCGACAGGTGGGCGCGCAGCGCGTCACCGGCCTTGCCAGGAACCTCGTCGACCCGGTCGATCAGCGCATCGAACGATCCGAACTCTCGCACCCACTTGGACGCGGTCTTCTCCCCTACCCCCGGAATGCCGGGCAGGTTGTCCGACGGATCACCACGCAGCGCGGCGAAGTCCGGATATTGAGCCGGGGTCAGGCCGTAACGGTCGTGCACCGCGGCCGGGCTCATCCGGGCCAGCTCGGACACCCCACGCACCGCATAGAGCACCGTCACCCGGTCGGTGACCAGTTGGAAGGTGTCGCGGTCACCGGTGACGATGAGCACGTCGAAGTCGTCCGCCTCGGCCTGGGTCGCCAGAGTCGCGATCAGGTCGTCGGCCTCGTAGCCCGCCATGCTCAGCGAGGGGATCCGCAGCGCGGTGAGCACCTCTCGGATCAGCTCGACCTGACCGCGGAAGTCGACCGGGGTCTCGGAACGCTTGGCCTTGTATTCGGCGAACTTCTCGGCCCGGAACGTCTTGCGGGACACATCGAAGGCAACCGCGATATGGGTGGGCTGCTCGTCCCGGATCGCGTTGATGAGCATCGCGGTGAAGCCGTAGACCGCGTTGGTCGGCTGCCCGGTGGTGGTCGAGAAGTTCTCCACCGGAAGCGCGAAGAATGCCCTGTATGCGATCGAATGCCCATCGAGCAGCATCAGCCGGCGGGTGGCGGTTTGGTTCGTGGTCACAGCGGTGATCCTAGGCCGTGCCGCTGACAGCCTGGTGGATGCGGCGGCGTTCCAGGCGACGTTCGGCAAGGCGAAGGAGGAGTCGATAGCGGCGCTATCGGCGACGACGACAACGCAGCCGATCGTCGCCTGGGACGGCGATCCGCGCCGCCGAAGCTGTCAGCGGCACGGCCTGAGCCGTGCCTCCGACAGGATGGCCCGAGCGCGCCATCCGACAGAATGCGGGTACCAGGACAGGAGGCAGCTGTGGTGTGGGATCCGACCGCGCACGAGTGGATGCGGCAGCACGGCATGGGCACGCTGGGCTCGCGGATGGGCATCCAGGTGGTGTCGGCCGAGCCGAAGCAGGTCGTCGCGACCATGCCGGTCGAGGGCAACACCCAGCCGTTCGGGCTGCTGCACGGCGGCGCGTCCGCGGTGCTGGCCGAGACCGTCGGCTCGATTGCCGCGGCCATGCATGCCGGGCCGGACCGGCGCGCGCTGGGCATCGAGCTGTCCTGTTCGCACCATCGGGCCGCCACCAGCGGCACGGTGACCGGGACGGCCAACGCGATCCACCTCGGCCGCACGCTGGCCACCTACGAGATCCTGATCACCGACGACCGGCAGCGGCTGGTCTGCACGGCTCGGCTGACCTGCCTGCTGGTCGACCCGCCGGCCGAGGCGGCCAGCGCTACGCCGGCCCCGGAGCCCGCCTAACCCGCTATCCCCGGCTGACCGGGGCCGGTAACTCCCGCTCCTCACCGGCGGCATCGGCCGCCGGCTCGTGGCCGTCCTCCCGATCCGAGCGCCTGGTCATCGCGGCCCGGATCCGGGACCGGCCCAGGAACCGCCGGCGCCGGCTGTTCAGGTCGTGCGCGACCTCGGCGCGCAGCCCGTTGGCGGCGAGCCGGCGGCGCAGCACGCTCACCGACGTCGACCGGTGCGTCATTAACGGGCGCATCCCGAGCCTGGCGAAGAACCGGTTGGCGTCCCGCATGTTCGGATCGACCGCTACCGACACCTGGGCCGCGCCGACCTCGTCGGCGTAGTCGAGCACGCCGGCGATCAGGCTCTTGCCGACACCACGACCGCGGTGCGCGGATCGGACATGGATGAACCCGACGTGCACTCCGACCGTCTCGACCATCGGCACCAGCGACTGGTTGAGCACGAACGCCATCCCGACCAGCTCGCCGTCGATCTCGGCGACCAGCAGCCGGCCGTTGCGGTATTTGGCCATCTCGGCCAGCCGCTGGCCAAAGTCGCCCCGGCCGAGCGCCCGAGCCAGCCGGCCGCCGGCCTCCTGCAGCTCGGTCCACATGTCCGCGAGGTCGGTGAGGTCGTCGGAGCGGGTTGCCCTGATGCGCACCTGCGAGCTGCTCACTGGACGCCGATCTGCGCTGCCGAAGGTCTGCCAGCCATGGCCTAGGCTCCCGAGGTTGTCGCTGGTGCGGAGCGTACGGAGATTTGCGGCTTACGAAAACCCCTGCGATTCGCCGGGTTAGGAGGTCACCGTGGTCCGCGGCGCGGGCACCCTGCTGAACGTGGCCACCGTGCTGGTTGGCTCGAGTATCGGTGTGCTGATCGGGCACCGGCTCCCGCAGCGCACCAGGGACGTGGTGACCGACGGGCTCGGCCTGGTGACCCTGCTGGTGGCGGCGCTGTCGGCGGCCGCGGTCATCGAGCCGGCGCTGGTCGCCCAGGTCGGGGACAGCGCCCCGGTGCTGATCGTGCTCGGTTCGGTGCTGATCGGCGGCATCGCCGGCTCGCTGCTGCGGATCGAGCAGCGGCTGGAGTCGATCGGCGGGATGCTGCAGGCGCGGCTGACCGGTGGTGCCGACCGCGGAGCGGACCGGGAGCGGTTCATCGAGGGGTTCGTGACCGCCTCGCTGGTGTTCCGCGTCGGCCCGCTGACCATTCTCGGCGCGCTCTCCGACGGGCTCGGCCGCGGGATCGACCAGCTCGCGCTGAAGTCCGTGCTCGACGGTTTCGCCTCGATCGCGTTCGCCGCATCCTTCGGCTGGGGCGTGGCCGCCTCGGTGTCGACCATTCTGGTGGTCCAGGGCGCGCTGACCGCGATCGGCTACTTCCTTGGCGGGCTGATGCCGGAAGCGCACGTGCTGGCGCTGACCGCCACCGGCGGGCTGCTGCTGGTCGGGGTGGCGCTGCGGCTGCTGCGGATCAAGCAGCTGCCGGTCGGCGACCTGCTACCGGCTCTGTTGATCGCTCCGCTGCTCACCGCGGTGGTCGCCGCCCTGCGCTGAGGGCCGGCCACACCCGGTACGCAGCTGACCGATCACGCAGGGTCAGCCGCGACTACGGTTCGGTAACGGTAGGGACCGGCGTGCTGGCCTGTCGGATGCAGCCGGTAGACGCTGGCTGACCATGGGATGTAACCCTACGTATAGGTCTGGCCTACGAACCCTGGACGACACGTTCGGTACCTATCCACCCGGGGGTCCCATATCGCTGATCTGCGGGCTATGCTCCGCCAAACCCAATCGACCTCGCCAGACATCCAGCCGGCGGGGCAAGGTGGGCTGACTGGGGCGGGAATGCGGCCGCATTCGACCTTGAGGAGCACCCATTGCGTAGAGCCGTGATCGCTCTGGCGGCGTTCCTGGGCAGCGTGGTCGTCCTGTCCGGCTTCGGAGCCGGGACCGCGCACGCGCAGGAGGTCGAGGTATTCCAGGGCCAGCTGCGCAGCGCCGGCCAGCCGGTGCCCAACGTCCAGATCGATGTGGCCACCGAGGCAGACGCGCCGGTCGGGACCGCGACCTCGGACGCGGAGGGCCGGTGGCGGATCGAGGTGCCGGCCGCCGGTACCTACAAGATCAGCCTGAACGTGGAGACGCTGCCGGAGGGCGTCGGGTTGATCAACCCCGCGCAGCAGACGCTGACCGTCGAGGTGTTTGCCGGAAATGTCCGCAACGTGCAGTTCCGCCTCGCGCCCGGCGGTGCAACCTCGGTGCAGAAACCGCCGTCGAAGCTATCCCGGGTGCCGCAGCTGATCTTCGAAGGCTTCAACCTCGGGTTGGTTATCGCGCTGGCCGCGATGGGACTGTCGCTGATCTACGGAACCACCGGCCTGACCAACTTCGCGCACGGCGAGTTGGTCACGTTCGGCGCGATCGTGGCGTATTGGTTCACCACCTCGTGGGGCGGCCTGAACCTTATCCCGGCCGCGTGCCTGGCGGTGATCGTGAGCGGCATGTTCGGCTATGGCCAGGACCGATGGTTCTGGGGAAAGCTGCGAAAACGCGGCACCGGCATTATCGCGATGATGATCGTCTCCATCGGCCTGGCTTTGGTCCTCCGCAACATCTTCCAGATCAGATTCGAGGGCCGCACCCGCCAATATCAGGACTACAACGCACTCGAGGGCATCGACTTCGGGCCGTTTACCGCCAACTGGAAGACCATGATCGGGATGGCCGTCTGCATCGTAGTGATCGTGGCCCTGGCATCCGCGCTGCTGTTTACCCGGCTCGGCAAGGCGACCCGTGCCGTGGCTGACAACCCGTCCCTGGCGGCAGCTTCTGGCATCAACGTCGAGCGGGTCATCCGCCTGGTGTGGACGGTTGGCGCGGCGGCTGCGGGCCTGGCCGGGATCGTGCTCGGCATGAGCCAGGGCGTCCGGTTCACGATGGGCGCTCAGGTCCTGCTGCTGATATTCGCCGGAGTCACTCTTGGTGGGCTCGGGACCGCGTTCGGTGCGCTGGTCGGCTCACTCATCGTCGGCCTGTTTATCCAGTTGTCGACGTTGTTCGTAGCCGAGGAGCTGAAGATTGCCGGAGCCCTCCTAGTCATGATCGTAGTTCTGCTCGTCCGGCCGCAGGGCATCCTCGGCCGCCGGGAACGAATCGGTTAACCCGGCGACGGGACAAGGAGACACACGATGGACTGGAACTCGATTCTCACCCTGACGCTTGAGGCCGCGATCGGCCCGGAGATGGTCGTCTACGCGCTCGCCGCGATCGGGGTCAACATCCAGTTCGGGTACACCGGCCTGCTGAACTTCGGCCAAGCCGGCTTCCTCGCGGTCGGCGCCTACGGCATCGCAATCATCGTCGCTACTTATGGACTGCCCTTCTGGCTTGGTGTCCTGGTCGGCATTGGCGGGGCGATCGTCCTCGCCTTGTTGCTTGGCGTGCCAACCCTACGGCTGCGTGCCGACTACCTCGCGATCGTGACGATCGCCGCGGCAGAAGTCGTCAGGCTTACGTTCCGCTCAACCGACCTGCGCAGCGTGACCGGCGGCTCGGATGGCCTGCAGGCCTTCGCCGACGGCTTCTACGACCTCAACCCGTACGCGATCGGGGAGTATGGCATCGGACCGATCACCTTCACCAACCGACAGTTCTGGCTGCTGACGGTCGGCTGGGCGCTGATCGCGATCGTCTGTGCCGTGGTCTACTTCACGATGCGCAGCCCGTGGGGCCGGGTGCTCAAAGCGATCCGGGAGGACGAGGACGCGGTCCGCAGCCTGGGCAAGAACGTGTTCAGCTACAAGATGCAGTCCCTGGTCTTCGGCGGCGTGGTCGGCGCGCTCGCGGGATTCATGATCGCGCTAACCAACTCGTCGGTGACCCCGGACTATTACGCCCCCGACGTGACGTTCTACGCCTACACAATCGTGATCCTGGGCGGTGCGGCCAAGGTATTCGGCCCAGTGCTCGGCTCAGCCATCCTTTGGGTCATCCTGGTGTTCACCGGCGTGTTCATCAATGAGCTGGCCCGAAACGATCTTCTCCCGAGCTGGCTGCCTTTCGACGACGGCGATGTCGGTGCGATCCGGCTCATCCTGGTCGGCCTAGGGCTGATGTTGCTGGTCATCTTCCGCCCGCAGGGTATCTTCGGCGACAAGAGGGAGATCGCACTCGATGTACGGTGACGACGACGTGCTGGCCGCCGGGGCTGATCACCCTGATGCCTCGGGCGTGATCACGCCGGCCGAGATCTCGCTGCGCGGCGAGCGCTGGGCCGCGGCCGTGGCCGCCCTGGCGGAAGTACCTGCCGAACCCGGCGTGGCCAAGCCGGACCCGATCCTGGTCGCCGACAACGTGGTCCGCAGGTTCGGCGGCCTGACCGCCGTCGACGTGGAGCACGTCGAGGTCCAGCGCGGCTCGATCACCGCATTGATCGGTCCGAACGGTGCCGGCAAGACCACGTTCTTCAATCTGCTGACCAACTTCGACGAGGCCGACTCGGGCGCCTGGACGTTCAACGGGCAGCAGATCAGCGGGATGTCCACGCACAAGGTCGTGGATCTCGGCATGGTCCGCACGTTCCAGCTGACCAAGGCGCTGTCCCGGATGTCGGTGCTGGAGAACATGCGCCTGGGCGCCCAGAAGCAGCGCGGCGAGAACTTCGGCCGGGCGCTGATCCCGGCGCTGTGGCGCAACCAGGAGCTGGACATCACCGAGCGGGCCGATGCCCTGCTCGAGCGCTTCAAGCTCGCCCGACTCCGCGACGACTACGCCGGTGAGCTGTCCGGCGGGCAGCGCAAGCTGCTCGAGATGGCCCGGGCCCTGATGGTCGGCCCGGAGCTGGTCATGCTGGACGAGCCGATGGCCGGGGTGAACCCGGCCCTGACCCAGTCGCTGCTCGGACACGTCAAGGGCCTGCGCGAGGACGGCATGACGGTGCTGTTCGTCGAGCACGACATGGACATGGTCCGCGACATCAGCGACTGGGTCATCGTGATGGCCCAAGGCAAGATCATCGCTGAGGGTCCACCGGACAAGGTCATGGTCAACGAGCAGGTGATCGACGCATACCTCGGCGCCCACCACGACGCCCCGCTGACCGCGGAGGAAGAGGAGCGCCAGCTCGAGGAGGCCGAGGCCGAGCTGCTCGAGGAGATCCGCGAAACCGAGCAGGAGCTGTCCCAGTGAGCACCCACGACGATCACGCCGCACACCAGCCCGACGCGCCGGACGCGACCGCGACGGCGGCTACCGCCACGGTCGACCGCAGCGCCCACCTGGCCGGAGCCGGGGGAGCACTGCTGCGGGTCGACGAGCTGGTGGCCGGCTACATCCCCGAGGTGCACATCCTCAACTCGACCGACTTCTACGCCCACGAGGGCGAGCTGGTCGGGATCATCGGGCCGAACGGCGCCGGCAAGTCGACCCTGGTCAAGACCCTGTTCGGTCTGGTCGAGGTGCGCTCCGGCCAGATCACCCTGCGCGGCGAGGACATCACCGGCCTGAAGGCGCACCAGCTGGTGGCCCGCGGCGTCGGCTACGTGCCGCAGACCAACAACGTGTTCCCCAGCCTGACCATCGAAGAGAACCTGCAGATGGGCGTCTACCAAAGCCCGAAGCGGTTCGCCGAGCGGTTCGAAGAGGTGGCCGAGCTGTTCCCGGCCCTGGGCGAGCGGCGCAAGCAGCGGGCCGGCTCCCTGTCCGGCGGCGAGCGGCAGATGGTCGCGATGGCCAGGGCACTGATGCCCGAGCCGTCGGTGCTTCTGCTGGACGAGCCGTCCGCCGGCCTGTCCCCCAAGCTGCAGGACCAGGTGTTCATCCGCGCCCAGCAGGTCAACCGGTCCGGCGTCACGGTCATCATGGTCGAGCAGAACGCCCGCCGCTGCCTGCAGATCTGCGACCGCGGCTACGTGCTGGACCAGGGCCGCAACGCCTACACGGCGACCGGGGAGAGCCTCATGCACGACCCGAAGGTGGTCGAGCTCTACCTCGGCACCCTGGCTCGCGTCTAGCACGCCGTAGGCAGCTTCAGCTATCAGGACAGCGACGTGGGGCCCGGCCGGTTGGCCGGGCCCCACGGTTTGGAGCTAGATACCGCGCGACCTACTCGAGGCTGCCCTCGACGTAGGACAGCGCAGCGTCCTCCGCGTAGCGGTTGTCGGCGCCGTACTGGAAGATGCCGATCGTCGCCTTGCTCGGCTCACCCTGGTCGCTGAACTCCAGCGGGCCGGAGATGCCGTCGTAGTCGATGTCGGTCCCAGCCTTCACCAGGTCCACGCACTGCTGGTAGCTGGTGCACTTGGTGCCGCCCTTGGTGACCGCAACCAGCTGGCTGGCGATCGCCTCGGAGTTGTCGCTACCGGCAGCCTCGGCGGCCAGCGCGATGATGATCACCGAGTCGTAGGACTCGGCACCGTAGGAGTAGTCGTCCAGCTTCCCGCCGTTGGCCTCGTCCAGCTTCGGCCGGAAGGCCTCCTGCTCGGCGCTCAGCTTCGCGCCGGGACGGGTGCCCTTGGCGCCCTCGAGGGTGCCGGCCGGGAAGTCGTAGGTGTTGGACAGGTTGCCGTCAACGAAGTAGTACGGGGCTGCCTCGTTGGTCAGACCGGCCTCGATCAGCTCGGGAATGAGCTGGGTGCCCTCCTCGAACGTGATCAGCGCGATCGCGTCCGGGTTGGTCCCCGCGACCTCGGCCGCGATGCTGGCGAAGTCAGCGGCGTCCGGGGCGTAGATCTTCTTGATGGCAACCGCGCCGCCACCGCCGGTGATGGCCGCCTCGGTGGCGTCGGCGAGGCCGGTGCCGTAGGCGTCCTGGCGGGCGATGATCGCGACGTTCTGCCGGCCGTCCTCGTTCAGCAGGTTGCCGAGCACGCGGCCCTGCAGCGCGTCCGAGGGCGCGGTGCGGAAGTACAGGCCGTTGTCGTTGTACGTGGTGAACGCCGGCGAGGTGTTCGACGGCGACAGCTGGATCCGCTTCGCGCCAGTGATCTTGTCGATGACGTTCAGCGAAACACCCGAGGCGGCGGCGCCGATGATGGCATCCGCGTTCTGCTCGAGCAGCTGGTCGACCGATGGGTTGGCGAGGTCGGGCGCGTCGTCACCGGAGTCGGTGTCGATCTCGGTGATCGACTTGCCGAGCACGCCGCCGGCGGCGTTGATCTCGCCGACCGCAAGCTTCACGCCAGCGATCATCGGTGGGTTGAGGAACGCGAGGTCGCCGGTCTGTGGGAGCAGCGTGCCGAGGGTCAGCGTGCCATCACCAGCGGGGAACGACGCGGTCGGCGACGGTGCCCCACCGGGAGACGGCTCGTCGTCCCCACCACAGGCGGTCAGGACGAGCGCGGCCGCACCCAGGACGGCGAGCGCGCGCCATACGGGGGTTGGGCGGATCATGAAGTATCTCCTTACGTTGAGCGTGGGACGTGCGGCGCACGGCCCGCTCGGAACGCGGGTTTCCGGAAACCTAATCCAACCAGCACGCCCACACTAGAGATCAGCACAAGTTGCAGGCAGTGTGATGCCGAGTCGTGACCTTCCCGATCCCCCATGTCAACCCCACATTTCAGGCGCGAGGGAGCGCTCCGGCGGTGCGGTCGAGTTCCAGTCCAAAGACGGATATTTCAGGCGCCTGGTCGCGATCATGGACTCCACGCATACCGCCATCGCCACACAGCCGCACGGCTGGACGAGCTCGGGCCGGCGGGCAGCCGGTTCGGGTACGCTGGCCGGGCACCAAAAGGGCCCGAGTCGCCCTTACTCGGCTCGGGCGAGCGACTACCGCGAGTAGCCGGCCGCCCGGCTCCGGCCAGCCCCGATAGTCCAACTGGCAGAGACACGGCGCTCAAACCGCCGACGGTGTGGGTTCGAATCCCACTCGGGGCACCGATGTGATGTCTCGGGACATGCCGGACGGCCGAACCCAATAGTGGTGGGTTCGGCCGTCTGCTGTTTAGCGGGTGGGGCCGGGTGGTCGGCCGGTGCCTTGGTAGCGCTTGGTTG
>JAKEEW010000826.1 GCA_022616375.1 Sporichthyaceae bacterium | reverse complement strand
CGGTCGCCGATCGGCCGGGTGGTGTACCAGCTCATCAGGGCCACCGCGCCGAGTCCGGCCAGTCCGGGGACGGGTGACCGTCGCCGTTCGGGTCCTCGTCCGCGTCGGCGACGTCCGTCGGGTGGTCGAGGACGTCGGCTGCGCTGATCACTGGGACGGGCTGCAGCTCGAAGCGGCTGACCGGCTGGTAGCCGACCCGGTTGGCGATCGCTCGGGCGATGGCTTCGGTGGTGGGGGTGATGCAGTACACGGCCTCGGGGCGGTACAGCTGGCTGACCCGGGTGCGGCCGGGCCCGGGTGGGATGTCCAGGCGCAGGAATGTGGCGCCGGCGACCTGTTGTTCGGACAGCAGCCCGGCCAGGCGCCGGTGGCCCATCAACTCCAGGACCACCCACTCGCGGAACCCGCCCTGGCCGGCCGGGTGCGCGTCGAGCTTGGAGGGGTCGGCGTCGGCGCAGTTGGAGCACAGCGCGCCGGCCATCGAGCAGGGCACCCAGTGGCAGCCGCCCGGGCAGGGTGTGGTCTCGGTGCAGCCGCAGACCAGGCAGGTCGGCACGATCGGGTCGTCGTCGGCTGCGGTCACGGTCGTGGTCTGCTCATCGGTTGGTGTGGTGGTCATCGGGTGGGTCCTTTCGTGGTGGTGCGCCGGCGGCGGCGCCGGCGGGGTTGGTCTTTGTTGGGGCAGGTGTCGTAGTGGCAGGCGTAGAGGGTTTCCGGGCTGTGGGTGCGGTGTTCGGGCCGGTAGACGGTGGCGTACGGGAGGGGGATGACGTCGAGGTCGAGCTCGTACCGGCCGCCTTGGTCGGCGGGGACCGGGTCGGGGTCGAGCAGGACGCGCCGGCCCCACTGGGTCTCGGCCCACAGGACCGGGCGATGGCATCGCCGGCAGGACGGCCGCTGGCTCATCCCGGCTCCCCCGCCTTGCTGGCCAGCTCGGCGAGCACGACCCGCGCGGTGCGGTGCACTTGGCTGGTCACGTAGGCATGGCACGTTTCCGACCCGCAGATACGACCGAAGTCCGAGGGATCGTGAGGTTGGCCAGGCCACGGCACGAACTCGTGCCGGACGCGGTCCAACTCGGCGGCGAGGGCGTCGCGCTCGGCCATCCGTTGTTCGAGCACGGTCGCGGGTTCGTGCTCAGTCATCGGTGGCCTGCTCGACGAGCATGCGCTGCTCGATTTCGGTGGGCTGGTAGCCGAGCCGCGCGAGGTGGTCGAGGTAGTCGCGGGCGTGGGGCTGGCCCCAGGAGCTGGGTGCGGTCAGGGCGCTGCGTTCGATGGTGGCGTAGAGGGCTTGGACGCATCGGTCGAGGCTCAGGCTGGGGATGCGCTGGGTGAACTCGGCCATCTGCTCGTCGACTTGGTCGCTGTCATCGGCGAGTGGGTGGCCGAGCAGCGGCAGGAAGTCGCGGGCGTCGACGTACTCCAGCTGGTCGGCCAGGATCCGGCGCAGCATCTCGGTCAGATGGGTTTTGGTGGGCTTGCGGGTGGGGTTGAGCAGCTCGGTGAGGAACTCGTGGCGTACGGCCCGGGCGGTGTCGAGGTCGGCGCGCAGGGCCTGCTCGGTGTCCTGCTCGGCTTGGCGCTGGGCGTCGCGGTCGGCCAGGTCGGCCGCGGCGGCGGTTTGCGCGGTGCGGTCGCCGTGGTCGGGGTGGCCGTGGACGGTGGGCTGGGTGCAGGCGTAGGTGACGTGCCCGCCGCCGGCCACGACGGCGGCGTGGTGGGGGCAGCCGGCGTGGGTCTCGGCGGTGAAGGCAGCGTTGTCGGGGTCGGTGCTGTCGGGGTTGAGGATGTTGGCGACGGGTTGTTCGGTGGAGCCCCAGGACCAGCGGGCCGGGGGGTCGATGGCGGTGACGCCGGCGGCGGCTAGCCCGGCCAGCGCCTCGGTCTTGGCCTTGGCTTTGGCGACGCGGTTGCGTTCGCCGGCCAGGGTCCAGGTCCAGTCGGATGTGCCGGCCGCCTTGTCGAGCTTGGCGAGGGCGGTGGGCTGGTCGGCGAAGTCGAGCATGGCCTCGGCATCACCGAGGCTGATCTGCCCGGTGTGGATCCGCTGCCGGGTGGGTTCGGGTAGGCGCATGAGGGCCAGGCGCCGGTCGACGGTGGCGCGGGAGCGGCCGGTGGCCTTGGCGATGCGGGCCGGCGGGTAGCCAAGCAGCTCCAGCTGCTGGTAGCCGCACGCTTCCTCGATCGGGGTCAGCTG
>JAKEEW010000140.1 GCA_022616375.1 Sporichthyaceae bacterium | reverse complement strand
GCGGATCAACCGGGTCGTGCACACCATGGCCATCGTCCAGCTTCGCCACCGGACCACCACGGGACGGGCGTACTACGACCGCCGCACAGCTGGCGGGATGCCATCCATGATGGCCATGCGCGCCCTCAAACGCCGGCTGTCCAACGTGATCTACTCGCGGATGGTCGCCGACCAAGCCTTACGCGAAACAGCGGGCCCGGGTGGGCACTCGGGAGCGACTCTGTCATCCAGCGCGGCCGGCTCACACCCGCACACCGGCACTTCGGATCAGCCACATCCCGGACCCGCCACCAGTAAGCCTACGACCGCCCTCCCAACCGCCTCTTGACGGTAAGGATGGAGCGCTGTCTTGGCGACCTGCGGTCTGACCTTCCTCTTGACCCGGCTCCGCGGGTAGGCGGATGCCCTGTTTGTGATCTGTCGACCGGAGGTCGCCAAGACGGTGCAGCGGCGCCGAGCCGGGCGAACGTGACCTCATAGGACCTTGCTCAAGCCCATTACCGTCTTGTCCGCCCGACCCGGCCGGTGACCGCCCTCATCGTCGGATCGAAAGGACGGACACGGCCAGCATGACCACAGAATCGATTGGTGTCACCGGCGGCATCGACACCCACAGCGCCACCCACTACGCGGCAGCCCTCGACGATGTCGGTCGGCTGCTGGGCACACGAGAGTTCCAAGCTGACCCAACCGGCTACCGCCAGCTGCTGGACTGGCTCGCGTCGTTCGGCACGGTCACCCGCATCGGCGTGGAAGGCACCGGATGTTACGGCGCCGACGTGACACGATTCCTGCGACGCCACCACCTGCACGTGATCGAGATGAACCGGCCCGACCGTCGTTCCCGGCGGGTCCGCGGAAAGTCCGATCCCCTCGATGCTGAAAGCGCCGCCCGCCGTGCCCTCGCTGGTGAAGACCAGGTCACGCCGAAGGACACCACCACCATCGTGGAAGCGATCCGGGTGCTGCGGATCGCGCGGACCGGCGCGGTCAAATCCCGGACCGCCGCCTACAACCAGCTCAAGAATCTCATCATCACCGCGCCGGACTCGCTGCGGGAAACCCTGCGCGGCAAGACCCTGCAGCGGGTCGCGTCCGAGTCCGCGCGGCTGCGCCCGGACATGAGCCGCCTTGCCGATCCCACCCAGGCAACCAAGCTGGCGCTGCGCACCATGAGTGGAGCCCTGGCGTGGACCGGGCCCGCCATGACGTGTTCGGGGCAGATCGCTGCCCGGATTGGTGCGGAGTCCGTCGTCGAAGCTGACGGTCACCTCGGTGGCCGCGCCTTGGCCTGATCGGACCGACGCTCGAGCCGAGCGCGCGGCGCAGATCCAACTCAAACGGCAGGTAGTGGATCGGCCCCGCCGCGGCCACCGGGTTCGGACCGATCGCATGCCGACCCGGTCGACACCTCGTTCGGCCGGGTCGGCTTTCGTAGAGGCTCCACAGAACCCGGGGCGCTTCAGCTGGTTATCTTGACGGTCGCGGCTGCGCACCACGGTGGGGTGGACCTCGCGGCGGGGCAACAGCGCCGCTGGCGGGCACCTGCTGACTGAAGGTAAGCACTGCGTCAGGGTCGTTTGGTGGAGCTGTCGATGGGCCGCTTGGCGGTGTTCACCTGGCCGCCTGCGGGTGTTAACGTTCGCGGTATCGGCTCATGGCGGTCTGGCTTCCCCCCGTGGTCAGGCCGCCACCCTGGCCGCTCCGCGCCCCCCTGATCGGAGCGCCCGGGCGGATGGCCCCGGTTTCCCTGCCGGGGCCTTCCGATGTGCGCCGCAGCAGGCGGCGACGGTGAGCGTCGTGGTCGAGTTCGGGTCGGGGAAGGGTGGTGACGCCGCAACGGACGCCACCGGGGAAGCTCCCTTTGGCGCCACGGCCGCATCGGGCGCCGGTTACAGCATGCTACGGAGCACGGCGTAGTACAGGCCGACCACCATGGCGCCGATCGTGGCGACGACAACGACCGGCGGCCCGTCAGTGAGCAGCGCTGTGCCCGCAGTCACAATCGCGTACCCAATGGGGAGGCCAACATCCAGACGTTGTCGTCGCGACATAGCAGCCACCCGGGCGTGTCGCGACATGGCCGCCATCTTGGTGGCTACTCGACGCCGCTGGCAAGAGGTGCACGCGCAGCACCGGTGAGGCCGGGGAACGCTGCCGGGGTTTCGCGGTGGGAAAGCTAACCGGGGGACCCGCTGAGTCGTGCAGTGCGCCTGATCGCGCCGAACGGTCCACATACGGGCCACCGAGCTTGTGCGCCGAGCGGACCGGCCGGACGCATCAATCGCTGCGCCGCCGTCGTTGAGCAGATTGACTCCCACACGTGGCCAGCTCCGCGCACAGGGCATCGACATCGTCTACGTCGAGCGTGGGCTGGAAGCGGGATCCGGCCTCGGGACAGGGCACGATAGCAGGCTCGATCAGCTCGGGCGCGACCGTGGTCTGGTGCAGATTGGTGATCGTGTTGGCGGCGTTGAACACGGCCGAGTGTCGGCAGGCCGAGGCCTGCGCGTAGATG
The DNA here is from genome assembly GCA_022616375.1 of Sporichthyaceae bacterium. GTDB lineage: Bacteria > Actinomycetota > Actinomycetes > JAKEEW01 > JAKEEW01 > JAKEEW01. The sequence continues at coordinate 3,849 of JAKEEW010000140.1, read as the reverse complement.
GCATCGAGGTCCCGACGCTCCGGGTTAGCGCCGAGGCGGGAGCACGTGGACCCGTCGCTGCCGGGTCCACGTGTTCCTGCGTGGCTGCGCTCGGTCAGGGTGTGGCGGGGCTTGGGCTGGCGCTGGCCGTGGCCTCGACGCGGGCGGCTCCTGTGGTGATGAGGGCCATGCTAGTTGCGATGACCCAGACGATACCCAGTGCCCAGGCCAGGACGCCGGCGATGGCCGGCAGCCCGTCGCGGGTGAGCGGGTCGAGAACGCTGGCGGTGGCGAGCACGGCCAGGGCGGCGCTGAGCCAGCCGATCCACCGGGGCAGCGCACGCGCGGCCAGGGCTGCGATTGCGACCGCGGAGTAGACGACGGCCTGGGCTAACCCCATGGTCAGTCCGGGTGCGAGCTGTGTGGCCCACATGGCGTTGGCGGTCTCCTCGCTGACCTGCCGCAGCTGCGGGAACTGGGTGCTCAGGTAGCCGGCGCTGCCGGTGAGGATCAGGCCGGCCCACAGCAGCCCGCCGCCGAGCACGGTGGTGCCCAGGACGCCTCGGCCGGCAGCGGTTCGGATCCGTTCGGCCAGTGCCGCGACGAACCAGACCAGGAACACCGCCGAGATACCAATCATGAACCGGGAGAAGGTGTTCGTCGCGTGCTGGGCCATGAACTCGGCCACGTCGGCTCTGCTGGCCGTGACCGGGTCGACGTCGCCGGTGTCAGCGAGGAAGCCGATGTACAGGCTGATCAGGAACAGCAGCCCGCAAGCACCGCCGATTCGTTGCAGCCTCCCCTCGAGTGCGTTCACCGCGTGATCCTCTTTCCATGTGAGCTGTGCGATGACCTGACGCTGCGACGGTAGGAGGGGTGGGGCGCGCGCAGAAGGCGGTTAGCCACCGATCACGCGGGACCTGCGCCACACCGGCTGACCTGTGGCTGGCCACAGGTCAGCCGTGGGTTTGGCCAGCTAGACACACCGGTCCGGCGGGCCCGATCATCGACGGGTGCTACCCCAACGGGCAGGCGGGACCAGGTGGATCGCGTGGTTTCTGGTCACGCTGGCGACCGGGCTCACGGTCGCCGGCGGCTGGCTGGCCACCGCGGCCCGGTTGCGAAGTGACGCGCTTGCGGATAACTACGTCGAGGGCGTCATCTGGACCCTTGCCGCCGCAGTGATGATCACGGTGGGTGGGGTGCTCGCGCTGAGGCGGCCGGACAACCCGATCGGCTGGATCTTCCTCGCGACCGCCGTCCTGGCCGGCTACGGCAGCTTCGGCTACGCCTACGCCGAGTACGGCCTGCTCGCGCGGCCGGGCAGCCTGCCGGGGGTGGCCTGGGTTGGTTGGCCGGGCGGGATCCTGTTCCTGATCTTCGTGCTCCCGGCGGTGTTCGTGCCGCTGCTGTTCCCGGACGGACGGCCGCCGAGCAGGCGGTGGCGTCTGGTCGGCTGGGCCGGGGCGATCGGCGGTGCCCTTGCGGCGGTTGGGTTCCTGCTCGCCGAGCGGCTGTTCGAGGGCGATCCGCGGCTCCCACCGGTCGCCAACCCGCTCGGAGTCCACGTTGACAAGGGTGTCACCGCCGCGTTGGCGGGGGCCGGGGCGGCGATCTCGATCGGGGCGATGGTCGCGGCGATGGTCTCGCTGGTGGTGCGGTTCCGCCGGGCCTGCACGGAGCAGCGGCACCAGATCAAGTGGCTCGCGCTCGTGGTGGTGTTACTCGTCGGGGCGGATCTGCTCGGCAATCTGCTCACCGGGTTCCAGATCCGCGACAACGCGCTGCTCGACGGCCTGGTGTCGCTGCTGTTCATGGCCGGGATACCGATCGCGATCGCGATCGCGATCCTGCGGCACCGGCTGTTCGACATCGACCTGCTGCTGCGCCGCTCGCTGGTCTACGGCGTGCTGTGGGGGCTGATCACCGTTGGGTACGTCGGGCTGGCCTGGCTGCTCGGGGTGGCCGCCAGCGGCCGCCTGCCGATCTCGACCGCGATCCTGGTCACGGTTGCGGTCACCGTCGTGTTCCAGCCGGCGCGGGCCCGCCTTGGCATGCTGGCCGACCGGCTGGCCTTCGGTCGGCGCCGCAGCGACGTCGAGATCGTCGCCGATGTGGGGGCGACACTGGATCCGCGCTCGGTTGCCGCGGGGCTGCGGCAGGGTCTGCGGCTGCGGTGGGCCCGGGTCACGATCCCGCCCTCACCACCGGCGAGCGACGGCTCCGACGAGGGCGCACCCGCGGCGACGATCCCGGTCGACCACGACGGTCGCCGGCTGGGTCTGGTCGAGGTGAGCGCCCGCACCGACGGCCCGCTTCGCGCGTCCGACCGGGTGCTGCTACACACCCTCGCCCGGCATCTGGCGGTCGCGGTCCACGCCGCGGGTCTGGTCGAGGAGCTGACCTTGTCGCGGGCCCGGCTCGTCCAGGCCGAGGAGGCCGAGCGCCGGCGGATCCAGCGCAACCTGCACGACGGCGCACAACAAGATCTGGTGGCCTTGCTCGCCAAGGCGAGGCTGGCCAAGGACCGGCTCCACCGGTCCGAGGCGGGCGCGGGCGAGCTGGTGGCCGAGCTGCAGCGGGACGCGCTGCAGGCCCTGCGCGCGGTTCGCGAGCTGGCCCAAGGGATCCACCCGAATGTGCTCACCGACCGTGGGCTGGCCGACGCGATCGAGGAGCGGGCGGACCGGCTGCCGTTCGACGTCATCGTCGAGGTCGATCCCGATGTCCGGGGCCGGCGGTTCAGCGACGAGATCGAGGGAGCGGCGTTCTTCGTCGCGGCCGAAGGCATGACCAACATCCTCAAACACGCCGACGCGACCCAGGCTCGGATCACCATCTCCCAGGCCGACGGGCACCTCAGCATCGAGGTCGCCGACGACGGCCGCGGGTTCACCGCCAACGGCAGCACGCAGCGCGGCCTACCCCAACTCAGCGACCGGGTCGAGGCGCTGGGCGGCACGCTCCGGGTGACCAGCGCACCAGGGGACGGCACCGTGCTGCACGCCAGACTACCGGCCCGGGTGCGGCCCTGATGCCCGGCTCAGCGCTGCGGGTGGTGCTCGCCGAGGACGGCTACCTAGTCCGCGAAGGTGTCCGCCGCGTGCTCGAAGCCTCAGGCGAGGTAGAGGTGGTCGCCGCGGTGGGCAACACCGAGGAGCTGCTCGACGCCGTGCGCCGGCTGTCCCCCGATGCGGTGGTCACCGACATCCGAATGCCGCCCACGTTCGATATGGAGGGCATCAGAGCGGCCCACGTGATCCGCAGCGAATGGCCAGATGTTGCCGTTGTCGTGCTCTCCCAGTACGCCGACGCCGCCTACGCCGTGGACCTGCTCGGTAGGGGCGCGGCCGGGCTCGGCTACCTGCTCAAGGACCGGGTCGGCGACTACGAGACCCTCATCGACGCCCTGCGCGCCACCGTCGCCGGCCGCTCTGTGATCGACGCCGACATGGTCGAAACGCTAGTAGCCCGCCGGCAGCGGGCCGAGGCGTCGCGGATCGCCCGGCTCACCCCGCGCGAACTGGACGTTCTGCGGGCGATGGCCGAAGGCGGCACCAACACCGCTATCGCCCAGGCATTGCACCTGTCCGCCTCCGCGATCGAAAAACACATTGGCTCGATCTTCGACAAACTCGGCATCCCACCTGAACCACTGGTCCACCGCCGGGTGGCCGCCGTCGTGACCTATCTGCGGTACGGGGCGCCGATCAAGTGGCCACCGCAGCCCGACCCGAACACAGCACCGGGGAGATGATGACACCGCAAACACTCGGCAACCCGATCCGCGGGCGGGCCAACGCAGCCCTGCTGCGAGCACTGGATGGCTACGCCCACCGGCTCGCCGGCGCCCGCAAACAGAAGCCATTT
>JAKEEW010000825.1 GCA_022616375.1 Sporichthyaceae bacterium | reverse complement strand
GCTGCCCGACGAGATCGAGCTGCGGGGGCGGCGCGCGGCGGTGGTCACCGTCTGGCAGCGCCAGCAGGGGTACGAGGTGCAGTGGTACGCCCGCGACGACAGCCCCCTACCGGGGCCGGCCGAGGCGCTGGCCCGGTATGCCCGCGCCCTCGCCGCCGCCACCGCCGACCCCGACCGCACCACGATGCAGCTGTGGCATCTGCTCCAGCACACCAGTCGGGGCACACCCGGCGCGCCCTGATCGATGAGACAGCGCACAGCCGACATCGCCGTTGCCCACTCCCCCCGGGCCGAGGGCAACGAGCAAGCCGCTCAGCGCGCAACCAGTGGAGCTACGCTGGGAGTGTCCACAGTGTACGCGCGAGACCCGCGCACTCAGCTGAGGAGTGGGGGACCATGCTGAGCCTGCTAGCCGAACCCGAGCCGGACGAGTCACCCTGCCCATGGCCGCAGTCGGTGCATGTGGCCGAGGCCTGTGCTGCGCTGCTGCTGAGTCATCGGCTGGGCACGCTGCTCGACGCCGGCGGTGGTGCCGGCTACCTGACCAGCTACCTGCTACGCAGCCGGGTGGTCGACGCGGCCACCGTGCTGGACTGTAACGAGAGCGTGTTGGCCCAGGTGACGCCGCCGATCCAGACCCGACATGGCCGGTTGGAGGAGCTCGACGCCGCCGACGGCCAGTACTCCACGATCCTGCTGCGCCAGGTGCTGCACTATGTTGACTCACCCGAGCAGGCGTTGCGCCGGGTGCGGCAGTGCCTGCTGCCGGATGGGGTGATCTATGTGGGTCAGATCGTGGCCCCCGACACCAGCTCGGCGAGCTGGCTCGCGGCGTCGGCGAACTGGGTCTCGCCGACCCGCCGGCGGGTCTGGACGGTCAACCAGATGTTGACAACATTCACGGCAGCCGATCTCTGTCTGGCCCAAGCCACCGTGCTCTCGCACTGGCAGCCGTTGGCCGACCGGGTGCGACGCAACGGCGTACCCCACAGCGTGGCGACGCAACACTGCCTGCCTCTGCACGAGCATCGTGGGACCACCTGGTGCCGGGCT
>JAKEEW010000139.1 GCA_022616375.1 Sporichthyaceae bacterium | reverse complement strand
GCGCGTGCCCCGGCGGCGTCGGAGAACGCCCAGTCGGGATGCTCGGATCGGAGTATCCGGCGGATGCCTCGGCCGCCGCCTGGGCGGCGCCGGCCCGGTCGTCCGGCAGGCGAACGGCGGCCTCCGCCAGGTAGTAGGTCTGCCGGATGGCGGGGAAGGTGAGCAGCCCGCCGAGCCGGTCCAGCTCATCTGGCACCAGGTTGTCCCGGGCGGCTTGGGCGCGGGCGATGGCCGCCCGCGAAGCGGTGATGTCGCCGAGTGCGGCCTGCGCTCGAGCCTCCAGAGCGGGCAGCCAGGCGGTGGAGCTGCCGGTGGCCCCTGTGATGGTCTCGGCGCCGAGCTGGGCGTAGTGGACCGAGTCGTGGGTCCAGCCGGCCCAGTAGGCGATGAGGGCCTGTAGCCCGCGGATCCAGCTCAGCAGCCCGGGGTGGCCGGCGTGTTCGGCACAGATGTAGGCGGCGCGGGCCTGGGTCATTGCCGACTGCGGGTCGCGCAGGTCGTGGGATGCCTTGGCGAGCATTCCGGAGGCGACCCCGGCCATGAGGTACAGGTCGCGTGCCTGCCCGGGGCGTTGGCGGCCTTCGAGCAGCCGGAAGGTCAGATCCTGCACAATGACCAGGTCGCCGAGTAGCCCGGTCAGCGGCTCCCGGGGATACGCACTGGCCAGCCGGGCCACCTCGGCGGCGAGCTGGTCGAGAGCCTCGGGTCCCACGTTGCTTCCCTGCGCCAGGGAGGAGAACCGCAGCGCTCTGCGTGCTGCCATCACGATCTGCCCTTCCAGATCCCCGAAGGGATCGATGTCGGCGCCGGGGAACTCCTGGAGCGGCTCCGGTCGGGCCGCCTTGGCGGGGCGGATCCGGGCCGGTGCCAGCGGATCCGGTGAGGCCGACGCGGGGGCCAGCAGATCGTCGATGGCGTGCCCGAACAGGTGCTCCAGCACCCGGCACTGGACGGGGAACGGTCGGGTCTTGACCGCGCCGGCATACCAGCGTTCGAACTGCCGCTCGGAGATCGTCAGACCCCTAAGTCTCGGCTCACCGGTGGCCTCGGCCAGGTCCGTAGCCGCGCGCTCGTACTGCGTCCGGAAGGTCTCAAAGCCCTGCCAGTGCCGGGCGACCAGCAGGACCCGCAGCAGAGTCGGTGACTGGGACATGACCACTCCCCGGCTATCGGGTCGGTGTGACGAGCATATGACCACCATTCCCGCCGCCCCGGCCACCACGAACACATACTCGGTCAAGATGACGGTGCAGATGACGGCACCCATGTCGTCGCGGGCGTCCCGGATGGTCGCAGATGACGGTTCCGCCGTCGTGGCCGTGTCCACCGCGCGGCGACACGCTCCAACTATGCAATCACCGATCGTTCCCTGCCTGGCACGGTACGTAACAGTCAGGGCACATCCGACGCTGCGTACGGCGTGAGCCCGGCGCTGATCGCCCAGATGACGATGCCGCAGCAGAGCACGGGCGTGGTCGGCCCGCACCGGCGGGCTCCACTAGCTCGCCGGCTGCGAGTCAGCGCCACCCGGCGGGCGATCCCTAAGGCCCGCGCGGCGGCGGCGAAGGTCCTGGCCGACTGGGGTCTCGCCGAGCTGATCTTCGATGCGTGTCTCGTCCTCGACGAGCTGCTGGCGAACGTCGTAGTGCATTGCCCGGCCACCCGCACGGCCACGGTCGCACTTGTCTACGACGCCACCGGCCTTCGTATCGCGGTCAGCGACGTGAGCCACGTCGAGCCTCGCGT
>JAKEEW010000138.1 GCA_022616375.1 Sporichthyaceae bacterium | reverse complement strand
GTGGCGCGGGAGCGGCCGGTGGCCTTGGCGATGCGGGCCGGCGGGTAGCCAAGCAGCTCCAGCTGCTGGTAGCCGCACGCTTCCTCGATCGGGGTCAGCTGGGCGCGCTGGAGGTTCTCCACGAGCATCGCCTCGAGCTGGGCGGCCGCGGTGTTCAGGTCGGCGCGGATGATCGCGTCGATGTCGGTGAGCCCGGCGAGGCCGGCGGCGGAGGCGCGCCGGTGCCCGAAGATCAGCATGAACTCGCCGGGTTTGTCGGCGTGCGGGGCGACGATGATCGGTTCGAGCACGCCGACGGCGCGGATGCTGTCCGCGAGCTCGGTCAGGTCGCCCAGGTCGGCGCGCGGGTTGGCCGGGTGGAAGTGAATCGCGTCGAGCGGGATGCGGGTCAGGGTCGTGGTGGTCATCGGGGGTGCTTCCTTCGCGGTTGTCAGGGTCGGGATCGGTTCGGGACGCCTGGGGCTGGTCATGCGGCGGCGCGCGTTAACCGGTCCGGAAGTGGCCCACTGGTGATCGATTTCTCGCGCGGGTGCGTGTCTCCTGCGGGAGGTGAACACGATTGATCAAGGTAGGAAGACAACGGTGGGAGAGGTGACCGTGGGTGGTACGTGGTTGGTAGTTGCATGGTGGGCGGACACAGCTGTGTCCGGAGTTCGTGTCGCCGGTTGTCCGGAGTTCCTGCACCAGCTGTCCGGAGAACGGTGTTAGCCACGGACGGCTCAACGGCCGAAACTCCGGACACCGGTGACCGGAGTTCGGTCTCGGCGGCGGCCAGTTCTCCGGACACGGGTGACCGGAGTTGTGCGCCCTCGGCCGGCTGTTCTCCGGACACATGTGACCGGAGAACGGGGGGGGTGTCGGCCTCGGATTCTCCGGACACCGATGTCCGGAGTTCTGGGTCTTCGATCCACCGGCCCTCGATCAGCTCGGGGGTGTAGACGAGCCGGTACTCGTCGGCGCGCCGGTTGGGTCCGCCGCCGCGGCGCACGCGGTGGATCAGGCCGTAGGTGTCGCGCAGGGCCTCGATGTGGCGGCGGATGGTGCGCTCGTCGCGGCCCCAGTCCACGGCCAGCCGCGGCTCGCCCGGGTGGATGCTTTCGCCCTTGTCGTCGCCGTAGGTGGCCAGCAGCAGGGCCAGTCCCTTGGTCTCCTGGGGCATGCGAACGCGGCGCAGCAGCCGCTCCCAGTCGAAGCGGCCCAGCGGCACCGGTGTCGGTGGTGTCGGGGTGGTGGCCATAAGGCGCCGGCCCAGCGGCTCATCGGATCACCCCGGTGCGTAGGGCGATCGCCACGGCGTGGGTGCGGTCGGCGGCGCCGAGCTTGGCCTTGATCTGCTGGGTGTGGCCCCAGACGCTGGTGCGCGCCAGATGCAGCGTGCGGGCGATCTCACCGAAGGTGCGGCCCTCAGCGAGCAGGGTCAGGACCTGCGCCTGGGTCCGGGTCAGCGGCCGGCCGCGCAGCCGCTCCAGCTCGGCGCGCCTCACCGGGCGGCCTCCCGCACGATCAGATACAGGTAGCCGTCGGACCCGTCCGGCGCGTCCAGGTGGC
>JAKEEW010000824.1 GCA_022616375.1 Sporichthyaceae bacterium | reverse complement strand
GCCCGGACCCACCATCGAATCCATCACCGAACCGTTCGAGTTGGGCCTGTTCGAGGACGGCACACCCGTCACCGTGAACATCGCGCACCGGCACGTGCTGATCGGCGGGCTGATGGGCTCGGGCAAGAGCGGCGCGCTCAACCTGATCCTCGGCGAACTATCCGGATGTCTCGACGTGGTGCTGTGGGGCATAGACCTCAAGTCCGGGATGGAGATGCTGCCCTGGGCCGGCTGCCTCGACCGGCTGGCCACCACACCCGCCGAGGCCGAAACCCTGCTTCGGGATGCGGTGAAGGTTCTCAACGCAAGGGCCGACCAACAGGCACACGCCGGGCAACGGTTCTGGCGCCCCACCCCTGCAACACCCGCGCTGGTGATCATTACTGATGAGCACGCCGAACTGGCCGACACCGTGCCCCGCGCGCTGGTGTACCTGGACTCGATCGCCCGACGCGGCCGTGCGGTCGCGGTCACCCTGATATCGGCCACCCAACGGCCGACCCAGGCCGCGATGGGCGGCGGGGCGATCCGCTCCCAGATGGATGTCCGGATCTGCTTCCGGGTCCGGGAACGCCGCGACGTCGACCTGATCCTCGGCCAAGGCTCACTCGCCGCCGGGTGGCGCGCTGAAACCCTCGACGCGCCCGGCAAGTTCCTGATCTCCGCCCAAGAACACCCCCAGCCCAAACGGGCACGTGCGTACTGGCTCACCGACCAAGACGTCCACATCACCGCCGACTTCTACGCAGCCGACCGACCTGCACTCGACTCCCTGTCGAGGGCAGCCGCCGAGGCGGACACCGAACCCGACCACCAACCCGAACACGACCACCCGCAGGGATCTCGGGTGTGGCTGCCCGAGCAACGCCAACCCGGCCACGCACTCGATCCCGACGACCAGTTGTGGACCGTGCTGCGCGAGGCGCCACCAGAAGGGCGCACCCTGCCCGAGCTGATCCAGCTCACCGGAATGAGCCGACGCTGGATTTACTACCGGCTCGACCGGCTGGCCGCAGCCGGGCTCGTCACCCGCATCGCACGCGGGCACTGGCGGGCGGCTGAGACCCCGAGCGCCGACACGCCATGACACACCGTGTGGTGACGCTGCGTGACTGTTCGTTTGTCCGTGTGCAATGTGCACTC
>JAKEEW010000823.1 GCA_022616375.1 Sporichthyaceae bacterium | reverse complement strand
CCCGACACCAAGGTCGTCCGGTAGGCGAGTCGGTTCGCGCCTGGCGAGTGGACACCGCGGTGCGCGACGCCCAGCCAGGGCACCATGTCGTGATGACTGCCGGCCTCCGCCCCACTCTGAGGGCCGTCCTGGCTAACCGGGGATATCGACGCCTGTTCGCGGCGCACACCAACTCCCGCTGGGGAGACACCCGCGAACGCGGTCGCCCTCGTGGTGTTGGTGTTCGGGCTGAGCGGTTCCGGGCTCGGGGTGACCGGTGTGGTGATCGCCGAGATCCTGCCGGTCCTGCTGCTCGCCCCGGTCGCCGGGGTGGTGGTGGACCGCTGGCCGCGGGGTGCCGGTGATGGTGGGCGCGGACCTGTGGCGGATGGGGCTGGCCGGGCTGCTGCCGCTGGTGGACCAGCACCTGGCCGCGGTCTACGCGGTCGCGTTCGGGCTGTCGGCCGGGTCGGTGTTCTTCGGCCCTGCCGCCGCCTCGACGCTGCCCAGCGTGGTCGACGAGGACGAGCTGATCGCCGCGAACAGCGGCCTGTGGTCCGCCGCGGTGATCTCCCAGATCGCCCTCGCGCCACTGGCCGGGGCGGTCGTCGCCGCCTGGGGGGTCACCCCGGCGTTCTGGTTCAACGCGGCCAGCTTCGCGGTCTCCGCACTCGTCCTGGCCCGGCTGCGGCCGGCCCGCCGGCCGGCACCGGCCACCGCGGGCCGCTGGCGCACCCGGCTGGCCGAGGGTGCCCGGATGCTGGCCCGGGATCGGCTGCTGCGCCTGCTCGCACTCGTGCAGCTGCTGGCCGCCCTCTCGGCCGGTGCGACCAGCGCGCTGCTGGTCGTGCTCGCCGGGCGGCGCCTGGACGTCGGCCCCGGCGGGTTCGGGCTGCTGCTGGGCGCGATCGGCGTCGGCGCCGCGCTCGGCCCGCTACTGCTTCCCCGGCTGACCAGCAACCCGCGCCAACCCGCCCTGGTGTTCGGGCCCTACCTGCTGCGCGGCGCAGTCGACCTGATCCTGGCCACCACCCGCAACCTGCCCACCGCCACGGCCGCCCTCACCCTGTACGGGGTGGGCACCTCCACCGGAATGGTCACCTACACCTCGCTGCTGCAGGCCCACGTCCCCGAACACGCACGCGGCCGGGTCTTCGTCGGCTACGACATGCTCTGGCAAACCGGGCGGCTGAGCTCCCTCGCCCTCGGCGGGATCACCGCCGACGCACTCGGCATCCAGGCCGTCTACGCCCTCGGCGGCCTGCTCCTACTGCTGGCCGGCACCATCGGACTCGCCGGACTCGCCACCTGGCCCGAAGCAGCCGACGACTCCAGCCGACCACCTGCAAGCCGGTAGCCCGGACCTCAGCGCTGTTCGCCCTTCACCCTCGGCAAGGCAGCTGCAGGGAACCACAGTGGCAGGCCAGCCGGGGTGGTGCGTCGGCACGGCTCGGGTCTTACGCTTACCTGGTGGCCGTGGCCGCGGGCACCTACGAACTGGGGCCGCAGTCTGGCCGGCTGCTGGTCAAGACCAGGCGTACCGGCCTGGGCTCGAAGGCGGGTCACGACCTCACCCTCGAGGTCACCCGTTGGTCGGGGCGGGCCCTGGTCGACCCGGCCGAGCCGGCGAACTGTCTGCTTGCCGTGGACGTCGCCGTCGACTCGTTCGAAGTCCGGGAGGGCACCGGCGGCATCAAGGCGCTCACCGACTCCGACCGGGCCGACATCCAGCGCACGATCCGCGAGACCATCCTGCACACGTCGCGGCACCCGACCATCACCTTCCGGTCCAGGAACGTCTACGGAACCGCCGAGTCGTTCACCGTCGATGGGGTGCTCACCATCATGGGCGCGACCGGCCCGGCCACCATCCAGGGCGGGGTAACCGAAGGGCAGATACGCGGAACCGCGACCATCGTCCAAAGCCTGTGGGGGATCCGGCCCTACTCGGCGTTCCTGGGCGCGCTCAAACTGAAAGACGAGGTGGTGGTCGAGTTCGACGTAGCACTCCGGCAGCCCAGCTAGACCAACAGTCATCGGAGACCTCGTGCTCGAGCCACCGGATCGGACCCGCGCCCGGCCCCGGCTCCCCATCCGATCGATTCGGATCGATCCGGACAGCCGGGCGGCCACGAACGTGCTGTTGGCCGGGCTGCGCCAGGCCCGGTGGCGCGGCCCGGGTTGGCGGCGGTTTGTCGGCGCCGCGGCGGCCCGATCGACCCAGCAGGTGATCAACCATCCGAGGGCGGTCGCCGAGCTGACGGTGCTGCACGGCGCGGTAGCGGCCGCCGCGGGCCGGCGCGGCGGTGCGTGGCTGACCTCGAGCTGGCTGCTGTGCATGACCCACCTCGGGCTGCTGGGTGAGCGATCCTCGATCGGACCGGCGACCGGGGTGACGCTGGTGCGCGCGAACCTGCCGGCGGTCGCCGCCCGGCGCGGCCGCTGGCTGGCACCGCTGGCCGTGTTCACCGACCTGGCCGACGGGTGGCTGGCCCGTCGCCTCGACAGCGAGACGATGTTCGGCGGATACGCTGACTCGCTGGCCGATGCCGCGTTCTGGACTTGGTACGCACTCGTACACGAGCCCGATCGCCGGGTCCGCGCCGCCGCGATCGCCGCGTCGCTGGGCCCCGCCGTCGTGGTGGCACTCGGCAGCGTCGCGGGTGGGCGCATGGTCGAGTCGCCTCGCTCGGCGCTGCTGCGTCCGGCCGCGGCCATGCAAGTTGTGCTCGCGGCCCGGGCGGTACTACCCCGGTACGCGTCCCGGGTTGTGTCCGAGCGCTGACACTGCAGTATCGAGCGGAACGCCTGCCTGGTGGACTGCGGGCGTGGCGGTGGCCAAGCGGGATCGGGACGAGGTGTTCGTCGAGTACACCAAGAGTGTCTGCCCGGTGTGCAAGGTGGTCGTCGACGCGCAGGTCAACATCCGCGACAACAAGGTTTACCTGCGCAAGCGCTGCGGCGAGCATGGCTGGTTCGAGGCGCTGGTGTACGGCGACGCCCAGGCCTACCTGGGCTCGGCCCGGTTCAACAAGCCGGGCACCATCCCGTTAACGTTCCAGACCGAGGTCCGCGACGGCTGCCCATCAGACTGTGGGTTGTGCCCGCAGCACAAGCAGCACGCCTGCCTGGGGATCATCGAGGTCAACACCGGGTGCAACCTGGACTGCCCGATCTGTTTCGCCGACTCCGGACGCCAGCCGGACGGCTACTCGATCACGGTTGAGCAGTGCGAGCGGATGCTGGACACCTTCGTCGCCGCGGAGGGGGAGGCCGAGGTGGTGATGTTCTCCGGCGGCGAGCCGACCATCCACCGCGACATCCTCACGTTCGTCGACCTGGCCCAGGCCCGGCCGATCCGGGTGGTGAACCTGAACACCAACGGGATCCGGCTGGCCACCGACCGCCGGTTCGTCACTGCGTTGGCCGAACGCAACCGGCCCGGCCGGCCGGTCAACATCTACCTGCAGTTCGACGGCCTCGACGAACGCACCCACGTGGAGATCCGCGGCAGGGACCTGCGCGAGATCAAGCGGCGGGCGCTGGCCAACTGCGCCGCGGCTGGGCTGACCGTCTCGCTGGTCGCCGCGGTGGAGCGTGGCCTCAACGAGCACGAGGTGGGCCCGATCATCTGCTACGGGATCGAGCACCCGGCGGTCCGCTCGGTGGTACTACAGCCGGTGACGCATTCCGGGAGGCATGTCGAGTTCGATCCGCTGCAGCGGCTGACCAACTCCGACGTGATCGAGCTCCTCGTCGACCAATGCGGGGACTGGTTCCGCGCCGACGATTTCGTCCCGGTCCCGTGCTGCTTCCCCGCCTGCCGCTCGGTGACCTACCTGCTGGTGGACCACACGGCCGAGCGCACCGAGGTGGTGCCGATCCCACGGCTGATCGACATCGAGGAGTACCTGGACTACGTGACCAACCGGGTGCTGCCCGACCCGGCGGTGCGCGGCGCGCTGGAGCGGCTGTGGAGCGCCTCGGCGTTCATGGGTGCGGAGACCACCACCCGCAGCCTGCAGGTCGCGGCCAGTCGGCTCGAATGCGAGGCCTGCGGGATTGACCTGCCGCGGGCCGTGCGGGAGCTCGACGAGCGCGCGTTCATGATCGTGGTGCAGGACTTCCAGGACCCGTACACGCTCAACGTCCGCCAGTTGATGAAGTGCTGCGTGGAGGAGATCACCCCGGACGGGCGGCTCATCCCGTTCTGCGCGTACAACTCGGTCGGCTACCGCGAACAGGTCCGCGCGCAGATGTCCGGTGTCACGGTGGCTGACGTGGTGCCCAACGCGCTGCCGCTGGGCCCGCTGCTGGCCGACTCGCCGTACGGCTCGAAGATCGCCAACGATGGTGCCCGGGCCGGTTCACGCATCGAACCGGACGCGACCAACGTGGGCAGGCTGGCGGTGCCGCGATGACCACGCGACCCGCGGCGGGCGGCGCCGGACACATCAAGGCGTGCTGCGCCGCCGCCTACGGCAGCGACCTGGTCGCCCGGCTGCTCGGCGAGTCCTACCACCCGGGCGGGCCGGCGCTGACCCGGCGGCTGGCCAACCTGCTCGCGCTACGCCCCGGCCAGCGGGTCCTCGACGTCGCGGCCGGGCCCGGCGCCACCGCCCAGCTGCTCGCCCGCGAATACGGCGCCCAGGTCCACGGCGTCGACCTCAACCCCGCGCTGGTCGCCCGAGCGCGGGCCGCGGTCGAGCACGCCGGCCTCGCCGACACGGCGCACTTCCACGTCGGCGACGCCGAACGCATCCCGATGTCCGGGGGCCAGTTCGACGCCATCGTCTGCGAGTGCGCGCTGTGCACGTTCCCCCACCCGGACGCCGCAGCCGCCGAGTTCGCCCGCCTGCTGAACCGCGGCGGCCGGGTCGGCATCGCCGACGTCACCGTCGGCCCCGGCCGGCTACCCGCCCAGCTCACCGATGTCACGGGGTGGGTGGCCTGCCTGGCCGGCGCCCGGCCCCTCGCCGAGCACGTCACCACCCTCGCCCGCGCCGGCCTGCGCACCATCCGCACCGAGCCCCACCACGCCGCTTTGCGCACCATGATCGGGCAGATCCACGCCCGGCTCGCCCTGCTCCGAACCCTGCACGCCGACCCGCTGGCCGGCACCGGCATTGCTATCGACACCGCGCTACAACAGCTGCGCCTGGCCGACACCGCGATCACCACCGGCCTCCTCGGCTACTCCCTGATCATCGCGCGAAAGACGAACTGAGAGTCGATCACGAACCGCCCGCTGCACGCTGACGGGTGCTGCCTGACAGCCGGTGCTAACTCTGGTCGCTGCTACCACCATCGCTACCGGGCTCGTCGAGGATGCCGGTGGCGAGCAGGTCGAACTCTCGGGCGAAGCCCCAGGGGTGGCGGATAGTCCTCACCTGCCCGGCGTGGGCTTCACGGAGCAGGGGGTCAGTGGTTAGCTGCGCGTGATGGATGCAACAACGTGCCCGGCCCTGGTATAAGGGGAGGCGTGGGGTCGGATGGTTTGCGGTGGTTCAACTATGGGCGGGAGTGCATCATGCAACGACGCAGCACGGGCGTGCTCGCGCTTGTCGCGGGCGCCTTACTGCTG
>JAKEEW010000822.1 GCA_022616375.1 Sporichthyaceae bacterium | reverse complement strand
GTCGCTGGCGTGTTCGTCGGCGAGCTGCGCCGTCGCGGCGGCCCAGCGGACGGTGGCCGTGTCGCCGGCGGCCAGTGCGAGGTCGGCGAGACGGTGGGCGGTGTTGACGACGGCGGCGACGATGAGGTGTTCGAGGCCGGTGCCGGTCAGCCACACGTACCGGCGGGGTCGGGCATCGGCGAACGGCCTGCCGCGGACCAGGCCGAGCGCGCTGCGCAGATAGGCGACGCCCTGCTCACCGAGGGTGTCGGCTCGGGCGCGAAGCCGCTGGAACAGGTCCCAGTCGAGCAGGACCCGCGCGGGTCGAGGACGTAGTGGGTGCCAGTGACTGGCAGCGCGGTCGGTAGGTAGGGCTGGCCGGTGTCATCCTCCCCTAGCCAGCGGCGGACGCGGGACAGCGACTCGCGGCGGGTCAGGGGGAGCACCGGCTTTCCGCCCCACAGGGTCTCGGCGAGTTCCTCGACGGTGGCCCGACGGTCGGGTCGGGTGGCGAGGAACGCGGCAACCTCGCGGTACCAGGCGAGCCGGGATGTCGGCTCTTCGCCGGTAGCAGTGACGGTCACGGGGCCGAGGATGGCCACCCGGGGGTGTGCGGTGGTGGGGTCGCTCCAGGCAGCCAGGTCGTCGTCGAGGTCGGGGTCGCGCTCTCGGGTAACGCGTTGTTGGCGTCCCTCGTCGGTGGGGACGACAAGCCGGGGCCTGGCGCGGGCAGGTTCAGCTAGGTCGGGTGCTTCGGTGTCAGACGGTTCGTCGCCGGGGTAAGGGTGCCCGTAGCCGGTCAGTACCTCAAGCTCCGGAGGTGGACCGGGCTCGGTGGCCGGCGCCTGGACGATCGCAAGATCCTGCTGCGGGTGAGAAGCACCGTCGCCGTCCCCGTTGATGTCTCGGTCGGGGCTTCGCATCAGGTCGACCAGCGCCGGAGCGAGATCGGCGGGCAGTGCTTGGGCGGTGACCCGTACACCGAGTACGGGCAGGTCAACCCCACCATCGGGGCCGATTGTCAGCTGCCAGGTGGCGGCCGGCATCTCGCCGACGACGACAACGGCCAGGGCCGCTCGGTCCGATTCGGCCAGCCGCGCGCACAGCTGGTTGAGGTGCTGGGTCTCGTCTGGGGTCAGTGGCCCGCCGACGAGGATGATCTCGGGGATCCACCCGTCGGCGTCGATCTCGAGGGCGCGCCCGGTCAGGACGCCACCGGCGCCGCTGGTGGCTAGGGCGTTGATGGTCTGCCCGAGCCAGCGGTCCACCCGTGGCGCGAGGGATGCCGAGTGCGGCAGGTATTGCAGCCTGTCTGGTCGCAGCTCGGCGAACTCCTTGCCGACGCCGACCAGGCTGACGTTGAGGTCATCGGACCAGCGGTTGTGGGCCAGTTCCGCGGCAAGGTAGCGGATCAGGTCGCTCGCCCGGCGGTGGTCGCCGGTGAGGGCGATGGAGCCGGCGTGTTCGAGGTCGAGCAGCCAGGCGGCGTCGTCGGTGGCGCCGATGGTGGCCAGCGCCGGGTACGGCGCGATCATGTCAGTGGTCTGGCGGGTGTTCAGCGAGTCGACCGCGGCGGCGGGCAGTGACCAGACGGGCAGGGTGCCGATCGGGGTGCCCGCCCGGTACGGCGGGGGCGGTGGGCCGGATCCGGGTTCCACGATCAGGTCGAGCTGGTCGGCGCCGAGCCTGGCGGCGACGAGTTCGGGCAGCCGGAATGCCGGGTCGCGTTCGGCGACCGCGCACAGGCCGCGCAGGCCGAGGTCGAGCAGCTCGATCCCGGCCGGGTGTTCGACGGTGCGCAGGTCCCGTTCGGCGCGCAGCGACTCCGGTGGTGGGAGTGTGATCCCGGTCGGGGCGGCGCGTAGCCGCAGCTGGTGCCGGCGGGCCTTCGCGAGCACGCGCAGCAGGCATGCGGCCAGCAGCGCGCCGGCCAGCAGCGCGCCGGCCGCCGAGGCGGCGACCGCCGACGGGTCGAGCTGGTCGTCGTCGACGGCCGGGGGCTGGTCGGCTGCGGTCGGTGCCGGGGTCGGCGACGGCCGAGCTGCGCCCGGCGCTTCGGAGTCGGGAGGCGGTGCCTGGGTTGGGATCGGCGCGGTCACCGGGGGCGGGACGTGCGCGGTGGGCGGGCTGGATGCGCCAGCTGGGTCGCCGGCCGGCAGCCGTAGCAGCCACCCGGGGTGGATCAGGTCCGGGTCGGTAAGGGTGCGCCCGTCGGGCTGGGGCCGTCCCCGGTTCAGGTCGAACAGCGCCGCGGTCATCGCCGCGTCGCCGAGCACCCGGTGGGCGATTCCGGACAGGGTGTCACCGGGCTGCACGGTGTAGGTCATCGCCGGCGTGGCCGCGGTGGGCGGGCGGTAGTCGGGCAGGTTCCGGGCGTCGGCGGGCATCCGGAGGACCCAGCCGGGGTGGATCAGGTCCGGGTCGGCCATGGGCCGCCCGTCGGTCTGCGCGAGGTCGTGGTTGAGGGACCAGATCTCGTGGTAGCGCAGCCCGTCCCCCAGGTACCGCTCGGCGATGTCCCACAGGTTGTCGCCAGGCCGGACCACATAGCGGGGCAGGTCGGCTGCCGACCCGATCGAGTCAGCGTGGGCGGGTACCGGGCTCCGCGCGGCTGTCCTGGCCGCCACTGGAGGCACGGTAGCGGAGGACGCGTCAGCGGGCGGGCGCTGCTCGATCAGGACGCTAGAGGTCGAGCTGGCCGGCAGCACGGTTGGGGTGAGCCCGGGTCCGCTGGGCAGCAGCAGCACGGCCGCGACCAGCGCCCTGGCCAGGGTCTGGGCCGGCCCGGCCAGCGGGATGTGCGGCGGGCAGCTGGGCCTGGGACAGCCCGGCACGTAGCTCGACGGCGACGCACAAGGCGAACTGGCTCCACAGGAACCAGACCAGGCAGGCGATCGCGTTGATCACGATCTGTTCGCTCACCGGCCCGGACAGGGTGCTGGCGACCTCGTCGAGCGTCGGCAGGTGATCCGGCAGGGGCCATCCTACCGCGACGACGAGGAACGCCGGCACGCCTGCGGTGAGCGCGGCCAGCACCAAGCAGCTGGCGGCGCCGCGCGGTTCGAGCTGGCGGCCGTTCCTCGCTCACCTCGGTGACCGGCCGGCCCGCCGCCGGGAGGTGAAGCTGAGAGCGCCGCGTCGCATGCCGCGCGGGCAGCGCCGTCCCGTCGGACTTCGTGATGGTCCCGGCCGGCTTGACCACACACGGCTGCCCGGCCCACTCCGGCCGGCTCCCGCAGGCCGCGTCGTCCGGGTTGGTACCCGCGCGGGGTGGGTTGCCGGCTTGGGGCCGGCCAGCGCGATGAGGCTTGGGGAGACGGAGTAGGACTGGTGGGCGGCCTTGGAGTTGGTTCCCATGGCTAGACCCCGTGCAGCAGGCTGTGCCCGGTGGGCAGCCCGAGGTGGCTGGTGAAGAAGCCGGCGAACGCCTGGCGCAGGGTGTTCTTGCGTTCGCAGGCGTGGTCGAGGAACGCCTCGGCGATCTGGGTGGGGCTGACCGCGGCGGCGGGAACGCCGTGGGTGGCCGCGGCGCGGGCGCGCATCGCGGGGCAGCCAGCCCAGGTCCTGGGTGGCGCCGGTGTGGGCGGTGGAGTGCAGCAGGGCACGCCATTGACTGTCGGGCATGGCCTCGAACGCCTTGATGACCGGGTGCGCG
>JAKEEW010000821.1 GCA_022616375.1 Sporichthyaceae bacterium | reverse complement strand
CGCGCGCTCGATCCGGTGCTGGGCCTGATCGGCTTCCCGGCCGAGCTGCTGCCGATGGCCATCATCCGCTCGCTCTCGGGCTCGGGCTCGGCGGCGCTGGTGGTGGACATGATCAACCAGTACGGCGAGGACTCGATCCTGGTGAAGATGGCCGCCGTCATGTACGGGTCCAGCGAGACCACCTTCTACGTGATCGCGGTGTACTTCGGGGCGGTGAACATCAGGAAGACGCGCCACGCGGTGCCGGCGGGGCTCCTCGCGGACTTCGCCGCCATGGTCATCGCGGTGTGGACGGTGCGGCTGCTGTTCCCCGGCTGACGCTGATCGCGCCGGCGGGTCTACCGCAGTCGGGGTGTGTAGCGGTTCAGCGTCGCGTAGGACGGCGGCCAGGGCAGGCTGTAGCCCAGGTCGGCGGCGGCGTGGCGGGTCCAGTACGGGTCCCACAGGTGCGCCCGCGCCAGCACCACCAGATCGGCGCGGCCGGCCGCCAGGATGGTGTTGACGTCGGCCGGTGACGAGATGTTCCCCACGGTCATCGTCGGCACCCGCGCTTCGTGCCGGATCCGATCGCTGAACGGGGTCTGGAACTGGCGGCCGTAGACCGGCTTGGCCTCGGGGACGGTCTGCCCCGCGGAGACGTCCACAATATCGGCCCCGGCGGCGACCACCATCCGGGCCACCTCCACCGCGTCGTGCGCCTCCATGCCGCCAGGCGCCCAGTCCACCGCCGAGATCCTGACCGACAGTGGTTTGGCCTCGGGCCACTCGGCCCGGACTCGGGTGACGAGCTCCAGCGGATAGCGCATGCGGTTGGCGAGGGGTCCGCCGTACTCGTCGGTTCGCCGGTTGGTCAGCGGCGATATGAAGGAGGCCAGCAGGTACCCGTGGGCCAGGTGCAGCTCCAGCAGGTCGAACCCGGCGGCGTCGGCCATCCTGGTGGCGCGGACAAAGTCGGCGGCCACCTGGTCCATGTCGCCCCGGGTCATCTCCCGGGGCGTCTGGTTATGGGGCCGGTAGGGGATGGGAGACGGCGCGATCAGCGGCCAGTTCCCTTCGCCGAGCGGCTCGTCCTCTCCCTCCCACAGCACCCGGGTCGAGCCCTTCCTGCCGGCGTGCGACAGCTGGATGCCGATCCTGGCCTCGCTCTCCCGATGCACGAACTCCACGATCCGCCGCCACCCGGCCACGTGATCCGGGAGGTACATACCGGCGCAGCCGGGTGAGATCCGTCCCTCGCGGCTCACGTCGGTCATCTCGGTCATCACCAACCCGGCG
>JAKEEW010000137.1 GCA_022616375.1 Sporichthyaceae bacterium | reverse complement strand
GGTGCGCCCGGGTGGTGCTCGGCACCGCCGCGCTAGAGGACCCGGACTGGTGCGCGGCCGCGATCGCGGCGCACGGCGACCGGATCGCGGTCGGGTTGGACGTGCGCGGCACCCGGCTGACCGCGCGCGGCTGGACCCAGGACGGCGGCGAGCTCTGCCCGACTCTGGCCAGGCTGGATGCCGACGGTTGCACCCGCTACGTGGTGACCGACGTGACCAAGGACGGCACCATGACCGGACCCAACCTGGAGCTGCTGCGGTCGGTCTGCGCGGCCACCGACCGCCCGGTCATCGCCAGCGGTGGCGTGTCCAGCCTGCGGGACCTGCGGGCAATCGCGGAACTTGTCCCGATCGGGGTAGAAGGCGCGATCATCGGGAAGGCCCTGTACGCCGGGGCGTTTACGCTGCCCCAAGCGCTGTCCACGGTGTCGGCCGGACGAGGTGACGGGTGAGCGAGCTACGGCGGATCAGTTCCGGCGGCCCGTGGGAGGACGGCTACGGCTACTCCAGATCGGTGGTCGCCGGGTGGTTCGTGTTCGTGTCCGGATGCACCTCGGTGCTTGACGGCTCGATCCGCTATGAGGGCGATCCGTACCGGCAGGCCAGCACGGCATTGAGCAACGTCGAGCGCGCGCTCGGCAATGCCGGGGCGACGCTGTCCGACGTGGTGCAGACCCGGCTCTACATCGTGCACGCCAGGGACGCCGAGGAGGTGGGCCGGGCGCACGCCGAGGTCTTCGCCGACGGCCGGCCGGCGTCCACGCTGATCGTGGTGCAGGGGCTGATCGACTCCCGCTTGCTGGTCGAGGTGGAGGCGGTCGCCTACCGGGATCCGGGGTCGGCCGGGTGAGCCTCGCGGTCCGGGTCATCCCCTGCCTGGACGTGGACGGCGGCCAGGTGGTCAAGGGGGTCAACTTCACCAGGCTGCGCGCGGTCGGCGACCCGGTCGAGCTGGCCACCCGCTACGACCGGGAGGGCGCCGACGAGCTGTGCTTCCTCGATGTCAGTGCGTCCGCGGCCGGCCGGGAGACCGTCTACGACGTGGTGTCCCGGACCGCGGATCGGGTGTTCATCCCGTTGACCGTGGGCGGTGGCGTGCGCAGTGTCGCCGACGTTGACCGGCTGCTGCGGGCCGGCGCCGACAAGGTCGCGGTCAACACCGCCGCGGTGGCCAGGCCCGAGCTGCTTGCCGAGATCGCGGACCGGTTCGGCCGGCAGGTCCTGGTGCTGTCGCTGGATGCCAGGCGCGCTGCCGGCCCCGGGTCCGGATTCGAGCTGACTACGCACGGCGGCCGGCACGGCACCGGGATCGACGCGATCGCCTGGGCGGTGCGCGGGGCCGCGCTGGGGGCCGGGGAGATCCTGGTCAACTCGATGGACGCGGACGGCACCAAGCGCGGGTTCGACCTGGAGATGCTGGCCGCGATCCGGGCCGAGGTGCCGGTGCCGATCATCGCCAGCGGCGGGGCCGGATCGGCAGTGGACTTCGCCGCGGCGGTAGCGGCCGGCGCGGACGCGGTGCTGGCCGCCAGTGTGTTCCACCTCGGCGAGCTGTCCATCGCGGCCGTGAAGGCCGAGCTCGCCGGTGCCGGGATTCCGGTGCGGGTTTGAGGTCACCTCACCCCGGCTGATCTCGCGTTGCTCAGCGGGCTCGACCCCGGAGCCGATGTCGTTGGTTGTCGAAGGTCCGCGAATTCGCGTGCGCGTACGGACATACCCGGCCGGCCACGGGAATCCCCGTACAAGCTGATGTCGTAACTCCCGCTGCCTCTGCGGCGGCCGGGCCGTCAGTTAGGCTCCGTTCCGGACAATCGGCTTCCGGAACGTTCCGGAACCTACGGACGGGGTGACAGTGGACGGTGCG
The DNA here is from genome assembly GCA_022616375.1 of Sporichthyaceae bacterium. Lineage (GTDB taxonomy): Bacteria > Actinomycetota > Actinomycetes > JAKEEW01 > JAKEEW01 > JAKEEW01. Next base: position 140 of record JAKEEW010000137.1, on the reverse strand, counting down.
CGGCCCGAGGCGAGCCCGACGGCACGGGCGTTGCTCGCGCTCGAATTGATCCAGGGGAGTCCGGGCATCACCGCGGAGCGGATCGCCGACAAGATCGGCGTCTCGGAGCGGGCCGCCCGGCGGTATGTCGGGATCCTGCG
>JAKEEW010000820.1 GCA_022616375.1 Sporichthyaceae bacterium | reverse complement strand
GGCACTGTCTCGCTGGCCACCAGTTCCGGCGGCAGACCCGGTTCCGCCTCCAGGTCGTACTCTCCGAGGCGCTGACCAACGCGATCGTTCGGGGCAACCGGGAAGACCGGGCCAAGTCGGTGCACATCCGGGCCGAGCTGCTGCCCGATGCCATCCGGGTGTCCGTGACCGACGAGGGCTCGGGATTCGATCCGTCGGTGATTCCCGAGTCGATCGGGGATGAACAGCTCGACGAGGCCGGCGGCCGCGGCCTGTATCTCATCCGGAAGCTGGTCGACGCGGTGCAGTTCAACGCGCAAGGGAACTCCATCTGCATGATCCTGCGCCGTCCCTAGGACGGCTCGATCTCGTGCTCGACGGCCTCAGCGGCCTCACCGGCGGAGCGGTGCGGCTGTGGCGGTTCGACGGGCGGGGCCTGCGCGTGGCCGCCGGCGTCGACCCAGGCTGGTCGCCGCCGATTCCCCGGGTCGCGGGAGTGGTCCCCACGCCGACCGGGGCGGCCTGGCTTCAGCCGGTGGGGGACGTCGCAGGGTTCTGGGTCGAGGTGCAGGGGGACGACGAAGGCGCGATGGGCACCGCCGCCGCCCGGGTGGTGCCGGTCCTCGCCGGTCTGCTCGACGCGGAGCGGCAGCGCGCCTTCATCGCGGAGGAGCTGGCCGACCGGTACGAGGAGATCGATCTCCTCTACGCCATCAGCGAGATCCTGGGTCAGACGGTGCGGCTGGACGAGGCCACCCGGATCATCGTGCGCGAAGTCAGCACCGTGGTCGGGGCCCGGCGGGCGTCGATCATGGTGTTCGACGAGGCGGCCGGCGTGCTCCGGACCGTCGCCGCCCGGGGCTTCGGGACCGAGGGACTCGCCCCGGTGGACCCCGAGGACGATTGCTCGGTGGCCGCCCAGGTCTACCGCGAGCGCCGCATCATCACCTTCGATCCGTCCCATCCCGACACTCCCTCGCTCGGCTGCGGCGACGACCGGGGCTACCGGGGCCACGCCTTCCTCAGCGTGCCGATCTGCTACGGGGCCACCGGCGAGCCGCTCCGCTGCGTCGGCGTCATCAACCTCACCGACCGGATCGGCGGCGACCGGTTCAGCCTGAGCGACCGGAAGCTGGTGGCCGCCGTGGCCAACCAGATCGGGGCCGCGGTGGAGAACGCGCGGCTGGTGGAGCGGGACCTGGGCCAGCAGCAGTTGCAGCGCGAGCTGGAGCTGGCCCACGACCTGCAGCTCAAGCTGCTCCCGTCGCCGGCCGTGCTCCAGGGCGACGCGGAGGTGGCCGCCCGGTGCTTCCCGGCGGAGTCGGTCGGCGGTGACTTCTACACCTTCACCCGGCTGGGCCGCGGCCGGGTGGGTGTGATGCTGGGAGACGTCGCCTCCCACGGCTACTCCGCCGCGCTGGTCATGGCCCTGGTCATGTCCGCCGCTGGCATCCACGCCGCCGCGTCGGTGACACCCGATGAGACCCTGAGCGCGCTGCTCGACAGTCTCGGCACCGAGCTCTCGACCACCGAGATGTACTTCACCGTCTTCTACGGCGTGCTCGATCCCCTCACCGGCCGGCTGGACTACGCCAACGCCGGGCATCCGCACGCCTTCCGGGTGCCCCGCTTCGGCGACCCCGAGCGGCTCGTGGCGACCGCGCCGCCTCTCGGGCTCGCCACGCCGGGCGGCATCGACCGGCGCCAGGTCCCGTGGAACCTGGGCGCCGACCTCCTGGTGCTGTGGACCGACGGTCTGGTCGAGGCGCGGAACGACGCCGGCGAGGCGTTCGGGGAGCAGCGGCTCCTGGCGACGGTCTGCGCCCGGCGGGCCGAGTCGCCCGAGACGATCGTGGAGGCGGTGCTGTCGGAGGCAGAGGCCTTCGGCTCCCGACCCTCCGACGATCGGACGCTGCTGGTGCTCCGGATCTGAGGGTGCCGCGGCCCAAGCATCGTCTGGGGCAGCATTTCCTGACCGACCCCCGAATCCTCGCCCGGATTGCCGATGCGCTGGAGGCCGGCCCCGAGGACACGGTGCTGGAGATCGGCCCCGGTTCCGGGGGACTCACCGCCGCGCTCGCCGCGCGCGCCGGCCGGTTGATCGCCATCGAAAAGGACCGCGACCTGGTGCCCGAGCTGCGGGAGCGGTTCCCCCGGGCGACCATCATCGAGGGTGACGCGCTCGACCTGGACTGGCGCGCCCTGGTGGAACGGGAGGCCGGGCCGACCCAGTATCTCCTCGCCGGCAACATCCCCTACAACATCACTTCGCCCCTGATCGACCACGCACTCGAGCCCGATGGACCGGCCCGGGTGGTGTTCTTGGTCCAGAAGGAAGTCGCCGACCGGGTGACCGCCGCTACCGGGAGCTCGGAGTACGGCGCACTCACCGTCGGAGTGCAGGCGGTGGCCCGCGCCGAGCGGCTGTTCGCGGTACCGGCTGGCGCGTTCCGGCCCCGGCCCCGGGTGGACTCGGCGGTGCTGCGGCTGACCCCACTCGAGCGGCCGCTGGTGGCCGCTGCCTCGCGCCGCGCGTTTCGCGGGCTCGTGGTGGGC
>JAKEEW010000819.1 GCA_022616375.1 Sporichthyaceae bacterium | reverse complement strand
GTGGGTGGTGGACTACCACGCCCGCAACGGCAGACCGATATAGCGGCGAAGATAGGCTGGCCGCCGTGAGCACTCGCCGGCCGGTTCTGGTGGTGGACTTCGGCGCGCAGTACGCGCAGCTGATCGCGCGCCGGATCCGCGAGGCCGGGGTCTACTCCGAGATCGTGCCCCACACCGTGGCGGCACAGCAGCTGCTGGAGCGCGACCCGGCCGCCCTCGTGCTCTCCGGTGGGCCGTCCAGTGTCTACGAGCCGGGAGCGCCTCAGGTGGACCCGGCGCTGCTCAGTGCCGGTGTCCCGGTGCTGGGCATCTGCTACGGCTTCCAGGCCATGGCGGCGGCGCTGGGCGGCATGGTCGAGCAGACCGGCCAGCGTGAGTTCGGCGCCACCCCACTGCAACTTGAGGCCGGGGGTGGGCAGCTTCTGGGCGGGCTCCCCCGACAGCAGACCGTGTGGATGAGCCACGGCGACCGGGTCACCCGGGCCCCGGCCGGCTTCACCGTGACCGCGAGCACGGCCCAGACGCCGGTCGCCGCCTTCGAGGATGTGGCCGGCCGCCGTGCCGGCGTGCAGTTTCACCCGGAGGTGGCCCACACCGAGCATGGCCAACTCATGATTGAAGAGTTTCTCCGTGACCTCGCCGGCCTCGAGCCCACCTGGACCCCGGCGAGCATCATCGACGAGCAGGTGGCCGCCATCCGGGCCCAGGTCGGGTCGGCCCGGGTCATCTGCGGCCTGTCCGGTGGGGTGGACTCGGCGGTGGCCGCGGCCCTGGTGCAGCGTGCGGTGGGTGACCAGCTCAGCTGCGTGTTCGTCGACCATGGCCTGCTGCGCGCCGGGGAGGCCGAGCAGGTGGAGAAGGACTTCGTCGCGGCGACCGGGGTCACGCTGCACACGATCGATGCCGCGCCGCAGTTTCTCGCCGCGCTGGCCGGCGTCACCGACCCCGAGGCTAAGCGGAAGATCATCGGGCGGGAGTTCATCCGGGCCTTCGAGGCCGCAGCCCGGGCCGTCGACGCCCAGCACCCGATCACGTTCCTGGTGCAGGGCACGCTCTACCCCGATGTGGTGGAGTCCGGCGGCGGCACCGGCACCGCGACCATCAAGTCGCATCACAACGTGGGCGGGCTGCCGAAGCGGATGCGCATGAAGCTGGTGGAGCCGCTCCGCTTCCTGTTCAAGGACGAGGTGCGCCGGCTCGGCCGCGCGATGGGCCTCCCCGAGAGCGTGCTCGGCGCGCACCCGTTC
>JAKEEW010000818.1 GCA_022616375.1 Sporichthyaceae bacterium | reverse complement strand
CGGGCTGGCCGGAATGCCGAGCGGCGCCTGCGCACCGACCGGCTCCGCGTGCAGGCTTGTCATCGTGACGGCCGCAGTGCCTGTGAAAACCGGAACGTCGCTTGCCTCGACGACCAGCAAGGACGGCTTGCTGTCCGTCAGGATCGCCTCGATGCGGCCAGGCGGTAGTTCGCGATCGAGACCGAGGTAGCCCGCGCCGGCCCGCCAGACCGCGAGCAGGGTGGCAATAGCAGCGATGCTTCGGTGGCCGAGCACGGCCACCAGATCGCCGTGGCCGACTCCGGCGGCCCGCAGGTTCGCGGCAGCCCGATCAACCATCCGCACTAGTTCGCGATAGCTGACCGCCACTGACCCGTCGACAAGCGCGATGCGGCCAGGCTCCCGCGTGGCAGCCTCGTACACCATCTCCAGGGTCGACCGGGCGGGCCGTCGCAGACGCGGACCTGCGGCCCACGCGGCCAGGGTCTCCCGCTCCTCGTCTCCGAGCGTGAGCCCCGACCCGACCAGGCCGGACGGGTCGCCGGCGAAGCCACGCAGGATCGTCTCTAGGTGCGACACCATGGCCCGGCCGAGAGAGCCAGAAATCAGCTCCGGGTCGTACCACACCTCAGCACGCAGTTCCTCGTCGGCCAGGTGCCGCACCACCAGCGAGAGCGGATAGTGGACCTGCTCGAACCCGGCCAGATGGGTCATTGTGAGCGCGCCGGTCCGGCTGTACGAGGCAGCACCGGGATAGTTCTGCACGATGACGAGTGACTCGAACAGCGCCTCCTCGGGCGAGCCGAACAGATCCTGTAGATACGACAGGGGTGTCAGCTCGTATGGCGCGCTCTCGATCGCGGCCTCTTGCACCGCCCGCAGCAGCGCGCCAACCGGTCGGTCCGGATCGGCATCTACTCGCACCGGGAGGCTATTGATGAACAGACCAACGCCGTCGGTCGCGCCCAGGCCGGTCGGGCGACCGGCGTTCGTGGCGCCGAACACGACGTCATGACGTCCCGCATAGCGGGACATCAGAACACCCCATGCCGCGCGAAAGACAGTGCTGAGGGTGACCCGGGTGGCCCGACATAGTCGTTCGAGCGAATCGACGAGATCCTCGGGGAGGCCGAGCACGATATTCTCGTGCCGCTCCGAGCCGCGTTCGTGCCGTCTCCGGCCGCGATCATGCCCGGGCAGCGGAGTGTGGCTGGCGCCGTCGAGGTAGCGGCGCCAGAACTCGGCGGCGGCCGGGCTCGGCGTCTTCGTCGCCTCGTCGACGTAGCGCTCGTAGTCCATCGGCGGGCCGAGGTCGAGCTGCTCGCCACGCACGCCGGCCGTGTAGATCGCAATGAACTTGTCCAGCAGAATCGTGGTCGACCAGCCGTCCAGGACGAGCCGGTGCGCGTACCAGATGAAGGTGGCGTCGGTCGCGCCGCGCAACACCAGCACGAAACGCATCAACGGCGGTATCGACAGGTCGATGTGCTGTTCGATACCGGTAGTGAGCAGCTCGGTTAGGCGGCGTTCCTGTTCGGCCGGCGCGACGTCACGCCAGTCTAGGGTTTCAGCGGGCAGCGCAACATCGCCGTGCACCACACGGTACGGCGACTCGCCCTCCGGCCAGAAGAACGCCGTGCGCAGCGATTCGTGCCGCGCCACGATGGCCTGCCAGGCCCGCCAGAACCACTCGATGTCGATTCGACCGCTGATGCGGAACACGTCCTGGTCGAGGTAAACCTGGGTGCCCTCGGACATCACCGCCTCGAACAGAACACCTTGTTGCATGGGCGTCAGCGGAAGCCGACGGCCCGCGGCCGGCCGTGCGCTCGCCGATCGCCGCGGCGCCGCCGGTTCAGTGGGGCCGAGCGTGACCTCGCCCAACCTCTCGCGGCCCATAAGGTCGTCGACTGCGATGCAGTGGCCGATGGCTTGCAGCCGTGAGGCGACAACGATGGCGGAGATGGAGTCGCCGCCGAGTTCCAGAAAGCTATCGTCCGGCTGGGCGTGCACCGAGAGGACTTCACTGACGATCGCTTCGACGGGTCCGCCGACGGCGACGTGCCGGCCGACGGCGGCGGGCGGTGATGTCTGGGCAAGTTCGATCAGAGCCGATCGGTCGAGCTTGCCGGTAGGCGTCTTGGGCAGGCTCGCGACGACGGTGAGCTGCGCCGGCCGAAGGTGGCTCGGCAGCTGCTCGCGGGAGATCCGGTGCAGCTCGGCCGGGACCAGACTTTGCCCTTCGGCGGCCGTCACGAATGCCGCCAGCTGCTGCCGTCCAGCGACGGTCGCGGCCACGACGACCGCCTCGGCCACCCCGGCTGCGGTCCGCAGTGCCCGCTCCACCTCCGCCGGTGCGATCCGGTAGCCGCGTATCTTCAGCTGATCGTCGAGGCGTCGGCGGAAGTACAGCAGCCCGTCCGGCAGTCGAACGGCCAGGTCACCGGTCCGCAGGCGACGGCCGCCGGTGGAGTGATCCACCTGGAACCGGCCACCGGCCTCGGGTTGGTCCAGGTATCCCGCAGCCACACCGGGACCGCCGATAACAATCTCACCGATTGCTCCGTCGGGGACCTTGCTGCCGAAGGCATCGACGAGATCGACGGTAGATCCACCGATCGGCCGCCGATTGGAGCGAACAGCTCGCCCGGCGCCGGTGCGATGGAAGTCAGGTCGGCGATGGTGGTAACTGCCGTGGCCTCGGTCAACCCGAACGTGTTGACAAGCCGGATGCGCTCGTCGTAGCGATCCCGCCAATGCGCGACCGCATCGGCCGGCACCGGCTCGCCGCCAGTGATGACGAGCCGGACGCTCGGGGGGAGGTCGGGTCCCGCGACCAGCTCGGTCCAGAAAGCGGTCGGAACGTTGAGTCCGGTCAGCTCACGTTCGGCGACGAAGTCGACGAAGTCGCCCATCGTGCCGAGTGGCTCCGGGCGGAACACCACAGTCCCGCCACCGACGAGCGCCGGCAGGATCTCCTCCAGACTGGTGTCCCAGCTGAAGGTGGCGAACGCCAGCAAACGGTCACCCGGTCCGTATGCGTAGACCGCGCACAGGCTCTCGGCCATGTTGGCCAGGCCGCCCCCGGTGCCGACAACACCCTTCGGCATGCCGGTGGAGCCGGAGGTGAACAGCAGGTACGCGGCATCGGCCGGGGTGACCACCCGCGGGTCGGCGTGACGGACGGCGGCGGGCCAGGACAACGCTGGCCGAGCCAGATCGACCAACTCCTTCCAGCGATTCGCCGGACTCGCGGGATCTATCGGGAAGTAGATTCGGTCGGCCGCCAGCACGCCCAATAACGCGATGACGGTGTCTGCATTTCGGGCCGCGTCGACCGCGATGATGGTGCCAGGCTCGCTGTCCGAAGCGATCCGGCTCGCCGTGGCACGGATGCTGGCCAGTAGCTCGTCGTAATGCAGCTTGACCCGGCCGTCCTCGATGGCTATCGCGTCCGGTTGGCGCCGGGCGCACTCCGCGATGGCAGCAATCAAGCGGTTAGGATCCCGCACGAGAGTCTCCATGCCCTTACCGGTAGCCGATTCCGGCCCGGTTCGCCGTCGAAT
>JAKEEW010000817.1 GCA_022616375.1 Sporichthyaceae bacterium | reverse complement strand
CGCTGACGCAGCTCGGCCGGGTACTTCCTCGGTGCTGGCATGACATGACTCCTTCCCCTGGATGGGTTCGGAGCCTCCATCAATCCCGGGGCGATTCAATCGCGTGACCATCCACGTCTACGCCGGGCCAACCATCCCCGCAGACCGAATCCGCCAGCTCGTTCCCCGCGCGCGGATCCACCCTCCGATCCGGCACGGCGACCTACTCCGGCTCGCCCCGATCGCCGGGGACACCGTGGTCATCATCGACGGGCTGTGGCACCAAGTGCCCCCGGTACGGCACAAAGAGATCCTTGACCTGCTCGCCAACGGAATCCGCGTCGTCGGCGCCGCCAGCATGGGGGCGCTACGCGCCGCCGAACTCGACCGCTACGGCATGATCGGCGTCGGTCACGTCTACCAGGCATACACCAGCGGCGGCATCGACGCCGACGACGAGGTCGCTGTCGTCCACACCCCCGATGGACAACCGCTCTCCGAGGCGCTGATCAACATCCGCGTCACCCTCGCGCACGCCGCCGCCGCCGGCATCATCACCTCCGACGAGCAGAACCACCTAGTCGAGCTCGCCCGGCGCCTACCCTTCCAGCTGCGCAGCTGGAAGGCGCTGCGCCGCCAGTGCGTGACCGCGGGCCTGTCCCAGCTCTACACCCGAATCGACGCCTGGCGCACCGACCATCCGTACGACATCAAGCGACACGACGCCGAACAAGCGCTAACCCTCGCCGCTACAGCAGCCGCCCCGGCCGGGACAGAGATCGCCGCGTGGCGGGCCACACCGTGGCGGACCAGCTTCGTGCGCTACTGGGCCGCCCGCTTCCACGGCCCGTCCGTCGAGGGCACCACCGTGCCGTTCCTGGCCATCCTCCAACACCAGCAGCTCTACGACCCGCACTACCCCGGCCGTTGGCGCGGGTACGTCCTGTCCTGGATCTGCGGGCTGTCGCCAAGCGCCGCCCACGCTAACCCGGACGACCTCGAGCGGCGCGCCGTCGAGGTGGCCGCCGCCCGCGGAGTCCACACCGACTACCTCACGCCCGGGCAGCGCAACTACTGGCTCACCCCACACGAGAGCTCACACCTCGACCGCCGGGAGCAGCTGCTGCGGATCCTAGTTCGCTCAGCCCGCCTTGACTCAGCCTCGACGGTGTGGCCCAGCACCCTCGCCGAGGCCGGCGACCTGATCAACCAGGCGCTGCCCACCGCTTCGGAGGTCGCCGAGGCGTTTCGGCGCAACGACCGCCTCGTCCGCTACGACGCGCGGCACAGCATCGATCGCCTCGATCCGCAGCGCATCGCCGCGCAGCTGGCCAGCGTGTGGGGTGTTGACCCGGACGACCAAGCAGCCCTGTGCGCCGCGGCCCGCGACCGAGGTTTCCAAGACCACCACGGCGCGGTCGAGGTCGCCCGCGGCTACTACCTTCACCAGCGACGCCGGACACCGGCCAGGATCTAGCCGGCCGGAACCGGCACCGGCACCGGACGCCCAGCCGGGCCCCAGGTGTCGGCCGGTAGTCCAAGCACCCGGATCTCGGCCAGCAGCATGGGAACGGTCGACGCCGCCAGGATCAGGCACACGCAGCCGCCCAGCACGGCGGTCACGCCGAACCTGTCGGCCAGCGGCCCGGCCAGCAGGTAGCCGACCGGAACCGGCAGCAGCTGCCCCAACGTGGAAAACGAGGACATGCGGGCCTGCAACTCGTTCGGGATCGTGCGCTGTACATGAGCCGACCAGGACACGATCGACATGTCCATGCCCACCCCGGTGACGGCCATCGCGGCGACCACAACCGGCAGCGGGGCCTGCGCGGTCATCGCGGCCAGCGGCAGCGCCATCGACCCCAGGCCGCAGCACACCGTTACCGCCGCCCGCTGCGGCTTCCACAGCAACGCCACCAGCGAGCCCGACACCAGCCCGGCGGCGAACCCGCTGGCCATCAGTCCGTAGCCGGCCGGCCCGCTCGGCGAGGACGCGGCGTAGACCGGGCCGAGCAGCTGAAAGCCGACCAGCCAGGCCAGCACACACGCCGAACCCTGACCAACCATGATCCAGAGCCAGCGGCGGGACACGAACTCGCGCCACCCGTCGCCCAGATCGGCCGCCAGCCGCGACGGGCGTACCTGACCCAGCGGCACCCGCAGGAACGCCAGCACCACCGCCGAAACCAGGAAGCTCAACCCGTCGAAGGCGATCGCCCAACCCGGGCCGACCAGCACCACGACCAAACCGCCAACCGCGGGACCAGCGACCTTGGCGACATTCATCACCAGTCGCAGCAGCGCATTCGCCTCGCGTAGCTCATCCTCGGCAACGATCTGCGGCAGCACTCCCTGGGCCGCCGGGGTAAAGAACGCGGAGGTTGCCCCGCCAACAGCCGCCAGCACCGCCAGCTGCCACACCCCCGCCGATCCGCCGAGCACCAACCCGGCACAGGTGAGTTGGGCGATCCCGGCAACCAGCTGGGAGACCACCAGCACCCGCCCGCGGGGCAGCCGATCTGCCAGCACGCCACCGAGCATCAACAGCAGGATCTGCGGCCCGACCGAGGCGGCAAGCACCACACCCAGACCGGAGACGCCGCCGCCGATGTGTAGCACCGCAAACGCCAGCGCGACCGGCGAAACAGCCGAACCGCACGTCGACAACACCCGACCGGCGAAGTAGCACCGAAACGCCGGATTCCGCCACAGCCGCGCCGCCACCCCGTGGCGGAACGGATGGGCTACGCCCTGCCGCAACCCGATCCCCTCCCCAGGGCCACGTGCTATCGACGGACAACGGACCCAGGCTGCTACACGGGTGCGAGCAAAGCCCGGCACGACACGCCGCTCGGTCACGCCTGCCCCGGCGACGGTGGGTGATCTTTAGACACCCACCCTCCGGTGGCCGTCCGGGTGTACCAGCGGGGCCGGATCCCGGAGTAGTCCACACCCTCCAGGCGTTCGACCCGATCCAGCGGAACCAGCTCAGCCAGCCGCTCCGACGACCCCGCGCGCACGATCTCGGCCTCCCAGCCCCGATCCTCCGACCAGGACCGCCCGGTGATCACCGCATCGACGGTCGTCCCATCCGGCAGGCGAATTCGGCACGGACGTCGATGCGGGGGGTAGTCATTGCCATCCGCCGACACAGCGGAAGCCTAGCGCATCTTCGAACATACGTTCGACCAGAAATCGCACTGCCGTGTCGCAGACTTGCCGAGGTTCCGGAGGCGCTGCGCCACTGATCGCCCAAGTCAAGTCGCTGGTCGTCGGCTTGATAGCGGCCCGTTGGCTGGACTAGTCCGGGAAGTCCGTGGCTGGCCTCGAATCCGCCAAGCACTAGACATGATCACGTCTAAGTCCAGTGCAACTGATGACTGTGACCTGCGGTTTGTCCCAAAACGGTGTTCGGATGGGTGTTGGTGGATGGGAGGGCCTGTCGACGAGAGGTCCAGGACGAGTCGGATGGGATCCCACTCCCAGTGCCCACACCAGAGGTGCCCACACAGCAGGTGCCTATATAAGAGGACAGCGACTTTGCGGCCCGGTGTTGAACCGGCCGTCGAATCCACGACGGTGGCCGTGCCGCCCGGCGTGGTCGAGGAGCCGGTTCCGATCACGCTGTGGCCGCTACCAGCCGCACCTGCAGAGCCTGCCAGCCGCGGCGAGGCGGGGAACCCCGTCGTGGACGGGCCGATGGCCGCGGTGCTGGCGCGGGTTCTGGCGCGCTATGCCTGGCCAGGAGCCCGGGTCGTGGTGGATGTTGCCGGCCTGCCTACGCAGCCCGGTGATCGTGAGAGTTCGATCAGGCAGGCTGATCTGATCGTTGCCGCGCCGCACCCGGATTCTCCAGCCGCGGTCGTGAACCGTTACCGGCAGCAAATCCAGGCAATGGGGCTGCTGATTGTGGTGTCCTCACCAGCCACTGGCGCGGACGTTGCAGTCGTCGTCGCATCGGCGCGCGCGGCGGGCTTTTGCTACCTGCAGCACAACGTGGCGTTCCCAGCCGGCCGACCTGAGTCGGCCGGCACGATCGCCCGGCGCGGCCCGGCTGGAGGCGGGCACGAGCGGATCCACACCGATGTGCTCGTTTTCGCCAAGGCGGAGCGCTCGTCGGGGGCGGCCCATAGCAACGGCGCCGGGGGCACCGATGGCTGAGGCCGGCCCGCCGTTGTCGGTGTGGCCGGCCGCGCAATCCAGTGCCCGTGCCCAGCGACGGGGCCGCTATGTCGCCGGGTCGGTGGCGCACCCGGGCAAGATGTTGCCGGCCATCGCGGCCCAGGCGATCGCGCAGTACACCGAGCCGGGCGGGCTGGTGGTGGATCCGATGTGTGGGATCGGCACCAGCCTGGTCGAGGCGGTATGCCTGGGTCGCGACGCGCTTGGGGTGGAATGCGAGCCGCGCTGGTCCAAAGTCGCAATCGCCAACCTGCGCCACACCCGCGCCGCCGGAGCGACCGGTGCCGGGTTCGTGGTCACCGCCGATGCCCGGATCCTGCCCAGTCCATTGGTGCGGGCCTACGCGGGCCGGGCGGCGCTGGTGTTGACTTCACCCCCCTATGGGCCGAGCGTGCATGGGCAGGTCCGCACCAGCCGCGATCGCATTGGTGGGGTCGAGAAATCCGACCACACCTACGGCAATACTGACGCCAACCTGGCGCGCCAGCCACTGCCGGCCTTGGAGAGTGGGTTCGGCCAGATCCTGTCCCAATGTGTACCGCTGCTGCGCCCAGACGCGCACGTCGTGATCACCGCTCGCCCGTACCGGCGTCACGGGGAGCTGGTCGACTTCCCCGGTACGGTGATCGCCGCAGCTGAAGACGCTGGGCTGGTGCTGGTTGAGCGGCTGGTCGCCTGCCTGGCGGGGCT
>JAKEEW010000816.1 GCA_022616375.1 Sporichthyaceae bacterium | reverse complement strand
GATGTGCCTTGACGGGGGCGTCGAGCAGGCGGGCCAGGTCGGTCAGGGTGGCGCCGGGCACCCGGGCGGGGTCCATGGTGGCCAGGATCTGCTGGTCCCAGGCTGCGATCAGATGCGGGTCGTGGTGGTCTTCGCAGCGGCCCGGACCGTACAGGTAACCCAGCAGCCGACGCAGGTTCTCCCCCCGGTAGACGGGTGTGATCATCGTTCGCGCTGTCGGTTGGGATGGAAGGAGATGGCGGCCCGGTCCAGCCGGGTCACGGCGGCGGCGGCGGCGGCGATGAGCGCGCCGAGCTGGTCTGGGGCCTCGTGTTCGCTGCTCGCGAGCTGCTTGACCAGCTGGCTGAGCTGGTCCCGGATCCGCTGGGCCTCCAGCCGGGCGGCCACCAAGGCGTGCCACCGCTCGGAGCCGGATGTAGGGATCGGGACGTGTTGACCGGCTGCGAGCCCGAGCGCTGCGGTGGCCGCGTATGTGGCCACGCTGACCCCCTCGGCGCGGGCGGCGATCGCGAGCTGGTCGAGCTCGTCGGTGCTTAGCCGCAGGTGGACCTGGCGGTCGCGCCGCTGCTGGGTGCGGGCGAGCCGGCGCGGGGCGACCGTCGCGGCGTCGGGTCCGCTCCCCTCTTGCATTGGATTTCGGGCCTAGCGTCCCAGCTGAGGCGCCAGCGCCAGACCGTGGTCCTTGACTTCGTCGGCGATGGCGAGCCGGCCACGCATGGCGGCCATGGACTGCACGGTGGTGGCGACCTCCTCACGCACGGCGCGGGCCGGGACGTCGGTGTGGTTGGCGGTATCAACGAGATGCCGCAGGCTGTGGCGCAGGTTGAGACGGATCCCGTTGTGCTGCACCTGCCGGGCCAGTTGCACCGCGTGTGCCTCGTCGGCGGGGCGGGCCAGCCGGAACAGCCCGTCCAGGGTGAGCCTGCCGTCTCCGGTACGGGAGGTGGACAGAGCCCCAAGCGACTCCGCGGCGGGGGAGATCGTGACGGCGTCAATGGGCATGTTCTCTCGGTGCATCTCCTCGACGAGGCCGTAGAGGAGGCTGCGGCCGGGGCCGTGAAAGTCTCGCCGCTCGACGATGCGTGCCACCGGATCGGTCAGATGGTTACGCGCGAGCAGGGCTCCCAGCAGCCTGTCCTCGGTCTCGGTCACCTCTGGCGCCGGCGGCGGTCGGGGCAGCAGAGAGCCGAGACCGGTCTCCTCTGGCTGCGCCGGTGGGCGTGCCAGGTCACGCTCGACCCCGGTTGGTGGGGTGAGACCTTCCGCCGCGTTCTCGATCTGGCGGCCGGACTTGTCGAGTACCTTCCGGAGCTGGACAAGGGGCATGTTCTGGGCAAGGGCGCTTGCGTGGTCGACGGCCAGCATCGCGATGCGGGTGCGGGCGGCGTGCTCGCGCACGATCTGGGCGTACCAGCCGATCCGCGGAGGGTACGGGCTGGCGGCGATCAGCTCGACCAGGTAGTCCGATGAGACCTTCTCCATCGCTGGATGCAGCCGGGCCCGCTCCCACACCACGTCGTGCAGCCAGCGGTTGGTCCATTCGGCGAGCGCCTCGGGACTCCCGGCGGGGTGGCCGGGCTCGGGCGGCGGCCGGCGCAGGGCCAGACCCTCCTCCCTGGCGTCGAGGATCACCCCGGCGAGCGCGGCATGGACGGGTGAGCGGAAGTCGCCGGGGGACAGCTCCCCGGCCCTGCCGATCAGCTCGGGGCCGACGAGCATCGCGCCCAAGGTGGCCATCTCCGCGCGAAGTGCCGGGTCGTCCCGCAGCGGCGCCGCTTGGATTGGTCGGTGCTGGACCATCACGACTCCTCGGGCCTGGTGTCACTGCCGACGAGGTGCGCCCGGATCCGCTCGGCCCATTCGGGCCCGGTCAACGGGGTCCCCTCCACGGGCGGTGCGTCGTGTACGGTCCGCCGGGCGGCCTGCAGCCGCTCGGCCTCGGCGTCGATGGCGGCGATGCCGTCAGGGTTGGTGACCCGAAGCCAGGAGCCGGCGTCCTCGTGCAGCAGCCACCAGGACTGCTGGTACCGGGCAACCTCGGGAATGTTGTCGCTGAGCGGCTGGGCCAGGCCCAGCTCGAGCGCGTCGCGCATCAGCGCAGCCGGGACGGTCACGGCGTCAGGGTCGGTCACGATGTCCTCCGGAGATGGTGGTGGTGGCGGGGACGCGGGCTGGATCGGTGCCGGCGCGCCGACCCGGTGCGGCGGAGAATCGGCAGCTCGGGTGCAGCCGGCGAACGGGCCGTTGGGGTCGCGAAGTCGGGCGAGTGTAGGGTCGAGGTGGCTACGGTGCCAGTCGCCCGGCCCGGTCGGCCCGGCGTCGGGGTCGGTGAGTTCCAGGAACGCCAGCCACAGGCCGTAGAACCTGGCGCGGGCCTCGGGGTGGTCCCACCAGCGGGGGCACCACGGTGCGAGCGGCCCAGGTTCGCGGCCGTTGACGTAGACCGGGACAAGTACCTGGCGGACCCAGTCTTCCAGGCCGGGCATGACCCGGCGGATAGCCACCGGGTCGTTCCGGGTGACTAGCTCGAACGGCGCGGGAACCCGTGCGTCGCGGATGGCCGCGGAGCTGGCGAGCTGGGCGAGCTGTTCGATCCGGTGCTGCTGAGCCGCACCGTCGGCCACCAGCTGGCGGATCCTGGCGAGCAGGTCTGCGGTGTGCGGGGTCGGTGTGCTCATCGGTGCCGTGCTCCCAGCGGGCTCGATGTCAGAGTGAGTGGACACGGGCGGGACTGGTTTCTGCTATCGGCGGGTCGTGACCGCCCGCGGATCGGCGGGCGGCGTCGAGCTGCAGGTGGGCCTGGGCGCGGTTGAGCCGTGCCTGCTCGG
>JAKEEW010000815.1 GCA_022616375.1 Sporichthyaceae bacterium | reverse complement strand
GCCCGCGACGGGCGCGTCGACGGTCGCGCCGCGATACAGCATGAACCCGGCGCCCGAGTGATCCTTGCGCCCGGGGAGGGTCAGTGGCTCGATGATGCAGGCCCGGGCGGCGTCGTCGAGGTCGAGGTGCTCGGCCTGGTTGGGTGTGTACGGGGCGGCGTCGGCGACGACGAACACGGTGTCCAGAACGAACCGCCCGTCGAGCTGGGACCCGAACAGGATGATCGAGCCGCGGGTGAGTCGCTGCAGCGCCGACGGGTTCCCGGCCGGGGTGAGCTGCCGGCAGTTGCTGAACAGGAAGGTCTCGCCGAACACCCACGGGTCGGTGTTCTGCCGGGGCTGGCGCGACCCCGGCCTGCTCCACACCGGCTGGTGCAGATAGCGGGGCAGCCCCCCGTCCGCCGGCCACCGCTCGATGACACGGGAGGGCGGTTCCCACTCACCCCAGAACACCAGCTGGTCCGAACCCGCGGTGCCATCGCCGTCGAGGTAGCGGCCCGGGGAATGCAGGAACTTGCGCGCGTGTGCCCCGGTGTTCCACTGCATCGTCGCGGCCGGGCCGGGTCGGTGCTCGGGCCCGGGGTGCGGGAACTGCACGACGTAGACCGGGCCGTCGGGTTCGCCGCGCATCACAGCTCCCGCGGGCCGGGCAGCGGCTCGGCGAGATAGCAGAACCAGCCCGGTGTCAGCTGGCCGTCCCCGGCGTAGGTGACCTTGTTGACCCGCCCCCGCCGGTTCGCTTTCACCCGCCACGGCAGGTCCGAGCCGCGGAGGCGCACACGGTCGAGATAGTCGATCACCGCGACCCGCTTGGTGTCCGCGTTGAGCACCGCGGTCAGCTCCCCCAGCTCGATCCGCACCCACGGCGTTCCCCCGTACCCCTGCACGTCCCCGATCGTCGCGGCGTGCGAGGCGGCCAGCCACCGGGCGAGCAGCTCGGCAAGTGCCGCCTTGCCGCGCACGGTGACACCCCTGACCAGGTGCCCGCCGCTGTCCAGCGGCGGCTCGGCGCCATCCGGCAGCGGGACCGGCGGGCCGGTCGGGGTCGTGGTCTCCAGGTCGCCGGCCTGGCCCGCGAGCCAGGCGGCCAGTTCGGTCGCGAACGCGCCGGTCACCCCCCGGCTGCTCTGCAGGTTGGTCGACCAGCCGAGGAACCGCACGCCCTCACCGATACCGGTGTAGAGCGAACACGTGCTTGCGGCCAGCGGCAGGGTGCCTGTCTTGGTCAGGGTGGCCAGCCCGGTGGCCCGCACCTGGTCGAGCACGGTGCGCCCGTTGAGCAGCACCAGCCGGATGTTCTCCTGTTGCAGCTGGGCGCGCAGGTGTGGCAGGCCGTCGGCAAGCAGCGCCCGGCGTACGGCAGCGTCGCCGATCTCGCCCCACACCGGGTCGGTGGCCCACTGCACGAGGTCCAGATGACACGCGCTGCCGTCGTAAAAGCTCGCCCCGACCCCGGCAGCCAGCAGCCGATCCAACGGGTCGAACCAGCGCCGGTACGGATTGCGGCCCGGGCCGAAATAGCGGGCACAGTCAGCGACCACCTCGGCCACCTGGGCATCGGACAACATCATCAGGTCATCGGCGCCCAGCGACTCCAGCGTCGCCAGCCGGCGCGCCGACCCGGACAGCAGGCTGCCGTTCCCGACGAACTCGACCCGGCTCGGGTTGATCCCCAACGTGGCCACCTCGGCCCTGCGAGGATCCCCGAACCCCACCACCGGCGTCGAGCCAGGCACCACCGGCGCGCCCACCGGCGCAGCCCGACGCACCATCGCCACCAGATACGCATCCAACATGCTCAACAGCTCACTTCTCGCTCCCGCTCCCGGTACGGGATCGACGTGCCGGGACGCTACCAGCCGCCGACGACAACTCCGTCCGGCACGACCGCACCTCCAAGAGAGGCACGAAGGAGGCCCGGCCAGGGGTTGATCGAACCCCAAGGAGGCTGTCTACATGTATTGGGCGTAGCGGGTGGCGATCACGCGGCCCGGATCGGCAAACCTGAGTACCTTCTTGACCTGTCCGGCGGTGCGAAGGGTGATGGGTAGGCGGCCGTCGAGTCTGGCTTGGTTCCAGTTCATTTTGCTCAGCGCGAGCAGCTCCACGGCGAGGTCTCGGGGGCTGCGTGTGAGCAGCGCCGGCCGGATCCCGATGGGGTGCGGGACGTACATACCGGGGTAGGTGGAGTAGAACTCGATGCTGCCGCCGGTGTAGAGCGCTTGCTCGTCTGGGCTCAGAGTGAGGAAGGTGCCCCGCAGCGGTGGCGCACCGCCGGGTCGGAACAGTTGGGCGTCTTCGCTCTCGGTGATCCAGACGAGGTCCAGGGCTGCCA
Source organism: Sporichthyaceae bacterium (assembly GCA_022616375.1). GTDB lineage: Bacteria > Actinomycetota > Actinomycetes > JAKEEW01 > JAKEEW01 > JAKEEW01. Next base: position 63 of record JAKEEW010000815.1, on the reverse strand, counting down.
GATCTCGGGCTGCTGCGGCCGAATCGAATCCGGCGATCTCCTCGTGCACGAACCTGGACGACT
>JAKEEW010000814.1 GCA_022616375.1 Sporichthyaceae bacterium | reverse complement strand
GGCCGCGATCGCTCGGCTTAACGGCCGGCTCGCGGTCCCACCCAAACCCGCCGGCCTGGTGGTTGTGGGCGCGCACGGCGGCGCCGGGGCCAGCACGGTGGCAACCCTGCTGGACCCTGGTCGAACCGGCTGGGCGATCGAGGTCCACCGCGGCGAGGGCCGCATCCCGGTGACTCGGCACCCGATCGTGGTGGCCCGCTCGACCGCCTACGGCGCGGCGATGCTCGCGCGGCTGCTGACCTCGTGGCCACGGCGGCTGGAGCGGCCATGCCTGGTGCTGGTTGCCGACGCGCCGGTCCCGCCACCGTTCGCAGTGTCGTTCCGGCTGGCTGCTTTGCATTCCCAGATATCCGGGATGGTGATGGTCCCGTATCTGCACCGGCTGCGAACCTGCGATTCGCCGGCCGACGCGGTTCGTCTCGCGGTGGCCACCAGAGCGGGCATGCAGCTGCGCATCCGGCTTGCCGTGTGGCTCGACGACGGTGACGGAGGCCTCGATGCGTAGCATCCGGCTGCGGCACCTGGCGCTGCCGCTATCGGTCGTGCTGCAGCCGAACCCGGCTCCAGAGGCCCCGCCCGGGCTGGAGGCGCTGGGGTCGGACCTGATCGCCTGGACGAAGTGGGCCGCGCTGATCGCGGGCGTGGTCGGTCTGATCGTCTGCGGCATCATGATGATCATCGGTCGGCGTAACCGTTCGGGTCTGGCGGTCGAGGGCGCGATCGGCATCGCGTGGGCGATCAGCGGGCTGCTGGTGGTTGGCGCGGCCGGTCTGCTGGTCTCGGGTCTGCTGTAGGACTGTCGATGGCGACGGCAGAGCAGATCCGGTTGGCTGCGGCACTGCGGCTACGTCGGGCGCTGGTGGGTCTGGCCGCGGTGGCCCTGTTCGTGGCGGGCAGCGTTGCTTGGCTGGTGGCGTACGGACCGGCCACTGGCGCCGGCCGGACGAGGCCGGCGCGGGCCTTGGAGGCGCAGCGCTCGCCGGGACCGCCTGGGCCTGCGGATCTGGTCGAGGGCACCACAAGCTACGTGGCTCCCGAGCGTTGGGTGCGGCTTCCGGCCGCCACCCGGCTAGTCGACGAGTTCCCGGTAGGATTCCCGCACACCGCGCAGGGTGGGATGGCGGTCGCGGTCGCCCGGCTGTACACCGCGCCGGCGCATGCCGCGGGCTCGGCCCAGCGGGCAGCCGACGCCGCGCTGGCCTGGCGGGCCCGGCTGGGCGCACCGCCGTCGGGTCCGCTGCCGCCGCAGCTGGGTGTGAGCGCCCGCCCGGTGGGGGTGCAGTGGACGCGGCTGGGACCGGACCGGCTGCGGGTCAGCGTGCTGGCCGAACTGCTTGAGTTCCGCGGCCCGGACGAGCCCATCCGGCGCTCGATGGTGGCGATCACCGCGGAGCTGGTGTGGGCGGATGCGGGTTCCGGCGCCGACTGGGCGCTGGTGCCCTCGAACGGGCGGCTGCCGACCCCGCCGCCCGCGGAGCTGGGAGCGGCGGGGTTCAACGATGCCGGATGGGTCGCGATCGGGCAGGTCCGATGACCAGGCCAATGTGGAAGCTTGCTGCCGCAGCCGCAGTGCTGACCGCCACGACGCTGGCCACCACCGCGCGGGCTGCCGCCTCGGTGTCCGACCTGCCACTGGCTGCTTCGACCGAGATCGGGGCGGCGGCGGCCCCGATCGAGGTGTGCGACATCTTCATCGTGGTGTGCGCGGTCGTCGGCGAGGCGAGCGAGGTCGCCGCCGATGTGGTCGCCACGGTCGGGTCCACGCTGCTCGCACCGCTGGCCGACGCGGTCGCCGAGGCGGTAACCGAGATCCTCAAGACCGGCCTGACCTGGTGGATGAACCAGTCGACGATCAGGGTGTCCGAGGCCGGCGCGTGGGGGTCGCTTTCGGGACCGATGCTGTGGCTGTCGACGCTCATCGTGCTGCTGCTACTAACAGTCCAGGCGATCCGCACCATGGTGACCCGGCGCGGCGCCTCGCTGCTGCAGGCGGGCGAGGGCCTGCTGGTGTGGGCCGTGCTGGCCGCGG
>JAKEEW010000813.1 GCA_022616375.1 Sporichthyaceae bacterium | reverse complement strand
GGCACCGGCGGCACGACCAAGGCGGCGAGTTCGTTCTTCACCAAAAGATTGCCCACCTGTGGACCGTTGCCATGGGTCAGCAGCACCTCCGCGCCGCCGGCGATGACGTCCGCGATCGGGTCCGCCGCCCGAGCGATCGCCGCTATCTGGTCGTCCGGCCGAGCCCGGCCATCAGCTGCCGTCATCGCGTTCCCGCCCAAGGCGACCAGCACCCGCACACTCATAGCAGGTCGACCTCGGCATAAGGTGCCCCTCCGGCCAGCGCCGGATAGCCGGGCCCCCGGTCGAAGAATGGCTCGGTCGCCGGTCGGAGCGCCTTGCGGCTGGCTCGCTCCACATCGGATGCCGTACGGTCCACTGTGCCGCCCACCACCCGTACGGCGTAGTCCACCCAGGCGCCTTCGACCGACACTTTGCCCCACGCGATGTCCGCGAGCAGCTCGTCGTACGGACGGTCCAGCGGGTCACCCCAGCCGCCACCGCCGGTGGTACGGATCCGGATCACCTCGCCGGCCCGGACCGGCTCGGCGTCGGCAAGTGCATCCACCCTGCGCTCATTCGGTCCGCCCGGGTCGACCACCACGCTGAACGGGCGACCGGCCTTGCCACCACGCACACCCCAACAGGCCAGCAGTGATCTGTCCGCAATGGACATAAAGTTGCAGCCCCGCAGCATCCGGATGTGCTTGTCGTACCCGAGTCCACCGCGATGTCGCCCCGGCCCACCCGAGTCCAAGGCCAGGCCGAGCCGCTCGACCACGAACGGCCACCGGGCCTCGGCGAACTCGACCGGGATGTTGCGCGAATCCGGCACCACATGGATGGTGTCCTCCCCGTCGGCGTACCAGCGCCCACCAGAGCCGCCACCGAGCACCTCTCGCATCAGGTAGGGCAACCCGTCCGCGTCCTCGCCATAGACGCCGGTGTAGCGGATGGTCTCCTGGTCGGCCGGCATCCGTCCGTCCACGGCCTTGGCCAGGACCCCGGCGAGCACGCCGAGCAGACGGAGGATGACGAAGGTACGGGCGTTGGTCGGCGCTGGGAAGACAGGTGTCAGGAGTGTCCCCTTAGGAGGGAACCGCATCTCGATCAGCGGCACCACGCCCTCGTTGACGTCGAGCTGCGCCATCCGCTCCGGCGTGTCGGCGAGGTTGCGCAGGATCGGCGCCAACCACTTCGCGAGGAACACACCGTCGGCGTAGTCGGCGCAGTGGTTGATCGGCCCCTTGGCCTGCGGCCCGGTGCCGGTGAAGTCGAGCACCAGCTTCTCGGGAGTCTTGGTCAGCGTAATGCGCTGGGTGTGCAGCCGGGGCGGGTCGACCCCGTCGTGTTCGGCGTAGTCCTCCCAGACGTATGTGCCGTCCGGAATCTTCGCCAGCACCTCGCGCCGGAACGTCTCGGTAGTCCCGTCGATGATCGCGTCGAAGCACGCCTCCACCGCGTCCCGACCGTACCGGTCGAACATCTCGCCGAGGCGCCGCGCACCCATGAGGCAGGCCGAGCACTCGGCGTCGAGGTCTGCGGCGAGCGAGTCCGGCATCCGCGAGTTACGCGTCATGATCTTCAGCGCCGCCTCGTTGGGTACCCCGGCGTCCCACAGCCGGATCGGCGGCACCATCAGGCCCTCCTCGAACACACTCGTGGCGTGGCTAGGCATGGATCCCGGCACGGCTCCGCCGATGTCGTCGTGGTGACCGAAGGCCTGCACGAACGCGACCACCTCACCCCGGTGGAGCACCGGCACGGTGACGCACAGGTCGGGCAGGTGGCCGATCCCACCCTCGGACAGGTACACGTCGTTGTGGAAGAAGACATCCCCCGCGCGCATCGTCTCCAGTGGATAGTCGCGGGCAATCGGGTGCACCAGCGCGCTATAGGACCGGCCGGTGAGCTTGCGCAGCTTCCGGTCGTGGATGCCGGCCCGGAAGTCGTGCGCGTCGCGGATCATCGGGGACCGCGCGGTACGGCCGATGGCAGTCTCGACCTCCTTCTCTATCGAGGCCAGGCTCCCCTTGACGATCTCCAGCAGCACCGGGTCGACGCTCACGGTCATGATCGCGCTCCGATGTAAGGAAGGCGTCCCTCTTGCTCAGATTCCGGTTGGAGGGCGTCCTTCCTTTCCACGACCAGGTTGCCGTAGCCATCCACGGCCGCGGTGAACCCAGGGTGCAGTGGCACCGTCGCGCCGTACTCCTCGATCACGGCGGGGCCGGTGACGACGGCACCCGCCGGCAGGTCGGGCCGCCAGTAGATGGATGTCGGCGCGTAGTCGGCTCCCGCGTCGAAGCACACCGGCCGCTCCCCGGTGGGCCGGGCGGTCCCGGTGGCGGGGGCGCGGCGCAGGTCGGGGCGGCGGATCGGGCCGACCCCGGTGATACGCAGGTTCACCCATTCGACCTGCTGCTCCAACCGGTCCCGGAAGCAGTAGCCGTAGAGCTGCTCGTGCGCGTCATGGAAGGCCGCCACTGCGCGGTCTGCGACGGCCGGCGTGAAATCTCCGTCGGCCAGCGGCACCCGTACCTCAAAGGCCTGGCCGAAGTAGCGCAGGTCGGCGGTCCGCACGAACCGCTGGTCCGCTGCCGCGAAGTGCTCCGCGCGCAGGGCGGTACCGGCGCGGGACTGGAGCACATCCAGCT
>JAKEEW010000812.1 GCA_022616375.1 Sporichthyaceae bacterium | reverse complement strand
TCTCCAGCTCGCACTACTGGGCCTGGTGGTTCTTGTCGGATATGTTTTGATTAGTCGAAGTCAGCGGCGCTAGCGTCCCAGGTCACTTGCGTCTCGGCTGGAGTAGCTGCTCATGTGTATTGCTTCGCCACATTACCGGGTGACTTAAAGTGCCGACTCGGGGTCAGCGGCTACATCAACTGTGGTACCAGGATGACAAAGGCCCCGGCGGGGCGGTCCCAGCCGCGGGCCGACTGAATTCACCTCAGCGACGGTCTCGGTTCGGTACAACAGACTGGACACACCGTCGACAAGGCGAGCAGCTGCTCGCCCGGATCAGCAATGCCAGGCGGCGCCGAGCAGGACCGATCCGTTGGCGGCTTTCAGGCCGGTGTGGGCGTCGGAGGTGACCAGCTGCACCCCGTGCAGGCCGCGGGCCTTCAGCGAGCGCAGGAACCCGGTCCAGAACGCGCCGGACTCGCTGTCGCCGACATCGAAGCCGAGTACCTCGCGGCGGCCGTCGGCGCTGATCCCGGTGGCGATCACCACCGCCTGGGCGGTCACCCGGCTGCCCCGGCCACGGCGGTCCCCGCCGGTGCGGGCCTTGCAGAATGTGGCGTCGACGAACACATACGGGAACGCCATGCCGGCCAGCGAGCGGTCCCGGAACGCGGCCACCTCGACGTCCAGGTCGGCGCAGATCCGCGACACCTCGCTCCTGGAGATCCCGCTGTCGGCGCCGATCGCTCTGACCAGGTCATCGACCTTGCGGGTCGACGTGCCGGTCACGTACGCCTCCATCACCACCGCGAACAGCGCCTGATCGATCCGCCGGCGCCGCTCCAGCAATGACGGGAAGAACGAGCCGGTGCGCAGCTTGGGGATCCGCAACTCCAGATCCCCGGCCGCCGTGGTCAGCAGCCGGTCCCGGTACCCGTTGCGCTGGGTCACCCGGGCCGGCGTGCGCTCGTGCGGACCGGCGCCGATCACCGCGGTCGCCTCCGCGTCGATCAGCATCTGGAACATCGCCTCCACGGCGTGCCTCACGACATCATCGGCGTCGGCGGCCTTGAGCACATCCAGCAGCTCGAGCAGGGCAGACTGATCCAGGGCCATCATGTGCATCTCCTTCGCGACGACTTTCAGCGGTCTCGCAAAGACTCACACGATGGCCCCTCAGCAAGCCGGAGCCTCGCCGCTACTTACACCACTCGAGGGTCGCAGCCCCGACAGCGACAGGG
>JAKEEW010000811.1 GCA_022616375.1 Sporichthyaceae bacterium | reverse complement strand
GGCGACGACCACAAGGTGACCTTGTGGAATGTCAGCGACCGGGCCGCCTTTACCGTCCGCGGCCGACCGCTTACCGGCCACACCGACTGGGTACGATCGGTAGCGTTTGCTCCTGACGGGCACACATTAGCCTCGATTCGCGGGAAGTGAGTTGACGGCTGTCAGCGGCAGGCGCGGGCCGGCGGCGAAACGTAAAACCGCAGGTCAACCGGGTGCAGGTGCCGTCGGGTCGACATGACCTCAACGAGTTTTCCTGAACTAGGAGCCGGTCAGCGCGCAAGTGATACGTGCCCGACCGGCTGGGCGGCTCCGCTCTGCCCGGAGAGTTTTTCCTTACCAAACATGGGCTCTAGCGGTGTGTCGGTCTGGCAGTGATCGACAGGTGCCCAGTATCGCTCTACCATCCTGGCATGAGTTCAGAAAGTCTCATTGAACCGTGAGGGACGGCGCGGAGTTCTTCACCCAACCGGCCCTGCCCGCGCAGCGCCGCTACGAGGCGATGCGGGCCTACTTCGTCGACGACGCGTCCGCGGCCGAGGTGGCCGACCAGCGGCTGCGCAGCCAGGTACCCGACCAGCACACCCTCCCCGCCGACACCCTGCCCACGGTCGGGGCACTGGCCCGGTTCATCCACGCCCGCGGCCTCACCGGCGACGCGGTGCTCACTGGCCTTGCCGAGGCATGCCAGCTCGACGAGGCCGTCCGCACGCCCGGCGAGCTGCTGGTCAAGCTGGGCGGCCAGAACAACCCGCCAGTAATGATCGTCGATGCACTGGACGAGGCGATCGGCGCCCCCCACGACGGCGCCACCCATGCCGGCGGCGGTGAATACCTGCGGGCCGATCAGATTCTGGCTTCTCTGGTACGGGCACCGGGCCGGCCACGCCTGCGGCTGCTCATCGGCACTCGCCGCCATCTGCTGCACTCATTGACCGACGGCATCAAGGAGCGGGTACGGGTACTGGACCTCGACGACCCGACCTACGCCGATCCGGACAGTGTGCGCCGCTAGGCGCGCGACTGCCTGGTACAGCTCACCGACCAGTCGCCCTACCGCCACCAGCCCACCGCCTACCTCGACGCCGTCGCCGAGGCTATCGCCCACGCCTCCGGCACCTCGTTC
>JAKEEW010000810.1 GCA_022616375.1 Sporichthyaceae bacterium | reverse complement strand
GGTGTGCTGGCATGTCGATCGGCTGACCCGCTCGCCGCGGGAACTGGAAGACGTGATCGACCTGGCCGACCGGCTTGGAGTCGAGTTAGCTACCGTCACCGGCGAGATCGACCTGTCCTCGGTCACTGGGCGGCTGGTAGCGCGGATGCTGGGCGCGGCGGCCCGTCATGAGACCGAGCACAAGAGCGAGCGGCAGCGGCGCAAGGCCCGCCAGGTCGCGGAGGCCGGCATCGCACATGGCGGCTACATCCGGCCGTACGGGTTCGAGGCCGATCGGGTCACCGTTGTCGAGGGGGAAGCCGCGCTGATTCGGGACATGGCCCGGCGGGTGCTGGCCGGGGAGAGCCTGCGCAGTGTGACCCTGGACCTGAACCGGCGCGGAATCCCCACCGTCACTGGCAAGCAGTGGTCGACTCAGACGGTGCGCGGGCTGCTCGGCTCGGCGCGGATCTCCGGGCGACGCGAATACAAGCCGAGCAACTCCTATCAGGGCTACCGACCGCTGATCGGGGAGATCACCCACGACCACGCGTGGCCGGCCATCATCAGCATCGACGAATCCGATCGGCTGCGTGCCTTACTATCCCGACCGGAACGGCGTACCACACCCGGCTCGGCCCGCACCTACCTACTGTCCGGGATCCTGCGCTGTTCGAAGTGCGGGGCACGCATGGTCGGCCGGATCCACAACGGCAAACGCCGCTACAACTGCATCACAAACCCAGGACGCGGCGGCTGCGGGAAGATCGTCATCTACGCCGATCAAACCGACGCACACGTGCGCGACTGGGTCCTGACCGCGCTGGATTCCCCGAAGTTCATCGCCAAACTCCACCGCGCAGGCGCGACCGGACCTGACGCCGACCAGCTCGCCGCCAAGCTACGCGGCATAGAGGAGCGCCGCGACCAGCTCGCCACCGACTGGGCAGCAGGCGAGATCACCCGCCGCGAATGGCAGACCGCCCGACAAGCATTAGATGCACAGGCCGAGCAGCTTCACGCCCAACTCGCCCACAGCCAGAACGGGCAGGCCCTGGCCCAACTCGCCAGGCTCGACGGCGACC
>JAKEEW010000809.1 GCA_022616375.1 Sporichthyaceae bacterium | reverse complement strand
GTCCAGCACCGTCGGCAGCAGATCGACGTGCTGCGCCAACCCGGGCACACGCCGGCCGGCCCCAACGCCCTGCGGGTGCCGGATCATCAGCGGGATGTGCACAGTCGGCTCGTAGAGCGTGCCCAGCGGCCCGCCCGGCTTGCCCTGCAACTGGTGGTCGCCGAAGAGGTGGCCGTGGTCGGTCACGTGCACCAGCATGGTGTGCTCGGAGAGACCGACCACGTCCAGCTTGTCCAGCACGTGGCCCAGCCAGCGGTCGGCCAGCGTCACCAGCGCGGCGTAGAGCGCCCGCACGTGGTTGTGCTCGTCCGCCGAGAGGTAGTCCGGCCGGCCGTACTGCGGGTAGATCACCTGGTCGCCGGCGTAGGTCGGGTCGGCGTAGCGCTCCAGGTCGAAGGCCGGCGCGTCGAACGGCTCGTGCGGGTCCCACATGTCCACGTACATCACGAAGCCCGGCGGGCCACCGGGCCGGCCCCGCTCCCGGTTGCGCTCCAGCCAATCCATCACCGCCGTCAGCGTCTTGGCGCACATCCAGTCGCGCTCGTAGACGCGGCCGGCCGTGTTGCGCAGATAGAGCCTGGTCTGCGGCGTGCCCTTGAGCTTGTGGGGCGCGGCCGGCAGCGGGTGGTCGACCGGGTCGACGTTGAGCCGGTCGGCGTGCTGGCCGCGCACCCACTGCCAGCCGGCGAAGCCGCGGGTGAAGTTGAAGTCGTCGTGGCCCAACGCCGGGGTATCGAAGAACAGCACCGGCAGATACCCGGCGCGCCGCGCCAGCTCCGACAGCACCACGTCGGTGGGCTCCAACGGCTGCCACGGCCGGTGCGGGAAGCTGTAGCGCCCGGTGAAGATGTCCGTCCGACAGGGAATGGTCGGGTAGGACGACACGTAGAAGCGATCGAAGACGGCCGACTGCCGCGCCAGCCGGTCCAGGGCCGGCGTCTGGATGAAGGGCTCACCCGCCGCCCGGCCCAGCCGCGTCCACGGCGCCGGCAAGCCGTACGCACCCACGTGGTCACGCCGCAGCGTGTCGTTCATGATCACGATGACGTTCACGTCTGTCGCATCCTTCTCGATCCTGTTCCGATGCCTATCAGTTCTACCGTGGCCCACGTTCCCCCTCACCTGTGGGAGAGGGGGCCAGT
>JAKEEW010000808.1 GCA_022616375.1 Sporichthyaceae bacterium | reverse complement strand
GGGCTGTGCGGCGCGCTGACCACATACTCGACCTTCGGCTACGAGACGGTCCGCCTGCTCCAGCACCGCGCACACACCTACGCCGCCCTCAACGTCACCGCTCCTAGCCTCATGATCGCCCGCTCGGGAAGGTTGTCTACCGGCTGCTGCGCCGCACGGCATGAGACCGAGATCGTCGTGGTCAACGGGCAGGTGAACCTGGACCTTGGCCTCGACGTCCAGCGGTACTATTCCGCGCCGCGGGCGGTCAGCCGTTGTCGGGCGGGATCGAGTTGTCTATCGCGACGCTGCACTGGGCGGTGAGCGCGCCGTCGGAGACGGTCCAGTAGATGAAGACCAGCACTTCGGCGTTGGTGGTGCGGGTGAAGACGAGCACGTCGTCGTTGGGGATGCTGGGGGTGCCGTTGTTGGGGATGACCACGGTTCCGAGCTGTCCCCCGCCGAACACCGACACCAGCGAGATCGGTGTGAGATCGGGGTCGGCGGCGAAGTCGGTGACCGGAATCGTGACGCTTTGTCCTAGTGGAGGGACATTGGCGTAAGTGCCGTTGCAGATGGTGCGCCGGTTGGTGCCGGCTGCGAGCGCGCCGTTGGTTACGCTGCCGGCGACCAGGGCGGTGGTGGCGAGGAGCGCGGTGGCAAGCAGAGATTTTCGCATAGGTCGAGTTTCGTCGCGTGCGATGAAACGTCCCGCGGTGCCATGATGAAGATCGCTGGTCAGGCGACGGCCAGGGGCAGGGTGACCACGAAGCGGGCGCCGTCGGTCGATGGCGCCACGTCGATGCGGCCGCCGTGCTGGTGGACGACCCATCCGGCGATGGCCAGGCCGAGGCCGGTGCCGGTGGTCGACCCGGCTGCGCGGCCGCGGTAGAAGCGCTCGAAGATGTGCTGCGACTCCTCGGGGGGGGAACGCCCGGACCGGTATCGACGACCGTGATGCGGGCGCAGCCGGTGTAGTTGCTGGCCTCGAGTCGGACCTCGCCGGGCGCTGGTGTGTACTTGAAGGCGTTGTCGAGCAGGATGAGGATCACCTGGATCAGGTGGTCGGCGTCGCCGTTGACGACCACACCGGCCAGGGCATCCCCTGGCGGTGGGATGAAAGTAACTGCGCCAGCCATGCGCTCGGCCTGCCGGGCCGCGGCTGACAGCACCGCGTCCAGGCGGGTCGGGCGGGGCTCGATGGTGACGCCGGCGTCGGCGCGAGCGAGGATGAGCAGCAGCCGCACCATGCGCGCCATCCGATCGACCTCGTGGGCGATGTCGGTCAGGGCCCGTGCAGCTGGTGTGCTGCCCCACGCTGGGCTGAACCAAAGAGTCGGGTCGGGAGCTGAAGAGGTAAGTGATGTCTGACGGTAGGGCCAGGGGCCTCCACTCCGCTGGTTTCCCGGACGGCCGCTTGCTCACCTGTGCCCTT
>JAKEEW010000807.1 GCA_022616375.1 Sporichthyaceae bacterium | reverse complement strand
GTCGGTTGCCGACGGTGACTTCAAGGTTGCCGACCTCTCGCTGGCGGCGTTCGGCCGTAAGGAGATCCAACTCGCCGAGCACGAGATGCCCGGCCTCATGGCCATCCGGGCCGAGTATGCGCAGGCCCAGCCGCTGCGCGGTGCCCGCATCACCGGCTCGCTGCACATGACGATCCAGACGGCGGTGCTGATCGAGACCCTGGTGGCGCTGGGCGCCCAGGTCCGGTGGGCTTCGTGCAACATTTTCTCCACCCAGGATCATGCCGCCGCGGCGGTGGCGGTCGGCCCGACGGGAACGCCGCAGGCACCCGCGGGTGTGCCGGTGTATGCCTGGAAGGGCGAGACGCTGCCGGAGTACTGGTGGTGCACCGAGCAGGTGCTGCTCTGGCCCGACGGCCAGGGGCCCAACATGATCCTCGACGATGGTGGTGACGCGACGCTGCTGGTGCACAAGGGAGTCGAGTTCGAGTCCGCCGGCGCGGTGCCGTCGACGACCGACAGCGACTCCGTCGAGTACGGTGTGATCTTGGATGTGCTCCGCGCGGGTCTGGCCGTGGACCCGCAGCGCTGGACCCGGGTCGCCGCTGGCGTCAGGGGAGTCACCGAGGAGACCACGACCGGGGTGCATCGCCTCTATGAGATGCACGCCGCCGGAACCCTGCTCTTTCCTGCCATCAATGTCAATGACTCGGTGACCAAGTCGAAGTTCGACAACAAGTACGGCTGCCGGCACTCCCTCATCGACGGCATCAACCGGGCCACCGACGTGCTCATCGGGGGCAAGGTGGCCGTGGTGTGCGGCTACGGTGACGTGGGCAAGGGGTGCGCGGAGTCGCTGCGCGGGCAGGGTGCCAGAGTGATCGTGACCGAGGTGGACCCGATCTGTGCCCTGCAGGCGGCGATGGACGGCTACCAGGTCGCCACCGTCGGCGATGTGGTGGAGACCGCCGACATCTTCATCACCGCGACCGGCTGCCGCGACGTGATCAGCGCCGAGCAGATGTCCCGGATGAAGCACCAAGCCATTGTGGGGAATATCGGGCATTTCGATCATGAGATCGACATTTCCGGCCTGGCCAAACGCCCGGACGTGCAGCGCGTCACGGTCAAGCCGCAGGTCGACGAGTGGGTCTTTGCCGCCTCGGCCGGCCGCCCAGCCCACTCGGTGATCATCCTGTCCGAGGGGCGACTGCTCAACCTGGGCAACGCCACCGGGCACCCCTCGTTTGTGATGTCCAACAGCTTCAGCAACCAGGTGATCGCTCAGATCGAGCTTTTCACCAAGACCGATGAGTACGAGAAAGCGGTCCACACGCTGCCCAAGCACCTCGACGAGAAGGTAGCTCGGCTGCACCTGGCGGCGCTGGGTGCCCGGCTCACCGAGCTGACCAAGGAGCAGG
>JAKEEW010000806.1 GCA_022616375.1 Sporichthyaceae bacterium | reverse complement strand
CATCGCGGTCCCGTTGGCCGGCCAGGACAACCCGGAGAAGCCGCACGAGACCCGGATGCACGGCGTGATCAGCCTGCTGACCTCGGTGAGCAAGCGGGAGTACGACGCCGACGACATCGACCTGGCCGAGACGCTTGCGCGCCGGGCCGGGCTGGCGCTGGACAACGCGCGGCTGTTCACCCGGCAGCGGAACCTGGCAATTACCTTGCAGCAGCAGCTGCTTCCCGGTGACCTGCCGGAGGTCGACGGCCTGCAGCTGGCCGTGCGGTACCGCCCGGCGATGGGCAGTGACGTGGGCGGGGACTTCTACGACGCGATGGAGCTGCCCGGCGGCCGAGTTGGCCTGATCGTGGGCGACGTACAGGGGCGGGGACCGCATGCGGCCGCCATCATGGGCCAGCTGCGCGCGGTGATCCGGGCGTACGGGGTGCTCGACTTCGAGCCGTCCCGGCTGCTCAGCCACCTGGACGAGCTGGTCCCGGAGCTGGACGACGGGTCGCTGGTCACCTGCGTGTACGGAATCTTCGACCCGTTCACCCGGGAGTGCCTGCTGGCCACTGCAGGGCACCTGCGCCCGCTGCAGCTCGGCCCGGACGGCTGCCACGAGTTGCAGTTGCCCGAGAACACTCCACTCGGTGTCGGCGGGCGTGCCTTCGCCAGCATCCGGTTCAACCTGCAGCCGGGGCACTCGCTGGTGCTCTACACCGACGGCGTCATCGAGCGTCGCAACCTGGACCTCGACTCGGCCGTGACGCAGGTCAGGGCGGCGCTCGCGCACCGGTACACGGCGAGCCCGGGCGATATCGCCGACACCGCGATCAAGGCGGTGCCCGGCCCGGCCGAGGACGACCAGGCGCTGCTGGTCATCAAGTCCGAGCCGAAGGCGCTGGCCTACCGCCGGATCCGGCTGCCGGCATTGCCCGAGGCGGTCGGCGACGCTCGGCGGGCGACCAAGGAGACATTCGCGGCCTGGGGGCTGGAGGCCCAATCCGAGCTGGCCGAGCTTCTGGTATCCGAGCTGGTGACCAACGCGGTCCGGCACGCGGTGCCTCGGCCGGAGCCGGTTTTCGCGGTGCTGTGGCCCGACTTCGCGCCCAACGGCAACCTGGACGGCGGAAT
>JAKEEW010000136.1 GCA_022616375.1 Sporichthyaceae bacterium | reverse complement strand
GCCGGCCAAGACCGCGCCGAGCCGAGCCCCGGCCAAGACGGCGGCCGCGGCCAGCCGGACTACGGCGGTCAAGACCTCGAGCAAGATCCCTTCGACGACGGAGCAGGTCACGAAGACGCCTATGGCTACTAAGGCACCCAAGTCCGCAGCACCGGTCGTCGAACCGGACCAGGCCGACCTCGCCGAGACGTCCGAGGAGCCGAAGCCGGCGGCGAAGAAGTCCGCAGCCAAGACTGCCCAGCCGGCCGGGAAGGCGGTCAAGGGCAAGCCCGCCAAGACCACCGGGAAGACCGCGGCCGCCCCAGCCGGTAGCGGCGACGCCGAGGCGCTTGCCGCGGCCGCAGCCGACGCCGGCGGTGCCAAGGGCCCAGCGGCAGGCGGCCCGGCCGGCGGGACGGAGGCGGACGACGCGGCCCTGGCCGACGAGCTCGGCCCGGAGATCGAGCTCGATGAGGAGCTGGTCCAGGTCCAGGGCGAGGCCGAGGAGTTCGTCCTGTCCGACGAGGACGACGCGGACGAGCCTGCGGCCCAGGTCGCCCAGGCCGGAGCCACCGCCGACCCGGTCAAGGACTACCTCAAGCAGATCGGCAAGGTCCCGCTGCTCAACGCCGAGCAGGAGGTCGAGCTCGCCAAGCGGATCGAGGCCGGCCTGTTCGCCGACGAGAAGATCCACGGCGGCGAGAGGCACACCCCGAAGTTCCGCCGCGAGCTGGAGATCATCGCGGCCGATGGGCGGCGGGCCAAGAACCACCTGCTCGAGGCGAACCTGCGACTCGTGGTGTCGCTGGCCAAGCGGTACACCGGTCGCGGCATGCTCTTCCTCGACCTGATCCAGGAGGGCAACCTCGGCCTGATCCGCGCGGTCGAGAAGTTCGACTACACCAAGGGCTACAAGTTCTCCACGTACGCGACCTGGTGGATCCGGCAGGCGATCACCCGGGCGATGGCCGACCAGGCCCGGACCATCCGGATCCCGGTGCACATGGTCGAGGTGATCAACAAGCTGGCCCGGGTACAGCGCCAGATGCTGCAGGACCTTGGCCGGGAGCCGACCCCGGAGGAGCTGGCCAAGGAACTCGACATGACCCCGGAGAAGGTCATCGAGGTGCAGAAGTACGGCCGCGAGCCGATCTCGCTGCACACTCCGCTCGGCGAGGACGGCGACAGCGAGTTCGGCGACCTGATCGAGGACTCCGAGGCGATCGTGCCGGCCGAGGCGGTCTCGTTCACGCTGCTCCAGGAGCAGCTGCACTCGGTGCTCGACACGCTGTCCGAGCGCGAGGCGGGCGTGGTGTCGATGCGGTTCGGCCTGACCGACGG